>NZ_JBOZWO010000016.1:0-122165 GCF_050864975.1 Paenibacillus sp. GXUN7292
CTAATTCTGTACAAATGGTTCCACACAATGAATCGAAAGCATCTGATGGGATGTTCGTGTGAATTATTGTTATTTTCTGTGATCTTCAATCAATATTTAACTGTTGAATGTATTCTAAAATTAATTCCTTAGCAATTCCTTGCAAATAGTCAAAATGTTCTTCTCTTATAATAGTCGATGTACTACCATGTGCAGCTGCAGAATTACTTAAATCCACTATTTTTTTATCAAAGGTACACGTTTGAAAAGTATGAATTTGTTAAGTGCATTTTCTACCTTTAGTTTTATAAAAATTAATTCTGTCTTATAGATTGATTTTACATGTTCTTTTATTTCACCTTGGGCTAGAATCGAAATTGGAACTATAGGTTTTATGAAGAAGTGGTCTCTGGTGAAAAGATAGAGTCCCGGAAAGAAAAGCAGAAGTTACTTCGGCACGTTTGAAGACCAACTCTATGAGGGCGTAATGGTCATGGATATTGACCGTTTAGGGCGTGAAGAAAATAAGGACTGGGCACTCATAAAAGATACGTTTTTGAACTCAGAGACGGTAATCATTACACCCAACAAAATATACGATCTGGAAATTGACAATGACGATGTATCATTGATATCATGCCCATTTTTGCCCGAATAGAATACAAAACGATTAAACGAAGAATGACGCAGGGCAAAGAGGCCGGAGCGAAGAAAGGCATGTGGACAAACGGAAAGCCCCCTTTCCATACTATTATGATAAGAACACAAGTTCAGTACTGGTAGAGGAAACGAAGCGTCAGATTTACCGAGCAATTGTTGAGAAATATTTTAATGGAAAAAAACTTGGGACATATCGCTATTTGGCTGATGGATGACAAGATACCTCAACAACATTAAGCCGGATGGAAAGAACAAAGGCTGGTCAAATATTACGGTTCAACGGTTGCTGGCAAGCGAAATCCATTTGGGTTACATTACTTATGGAAAAACCCGTTCCAAGCGTGGTCAGGTGGAGCTTGTACCCGAAGAAGAGCGGATTAAGTCATGGGAACACATGAAAAGCTAAAAACGCCGGAAGAACATGAAGCGATTATGGAGCGGCTGCTTAAGAACAGAATGCTGAACCCGAATTCCAGGAAGAGTATTTTTCCGTTGTCAGGCTTGTTGAATTGTGAAAAGTGCGGTTCATGGATGAGATTCCGAGTGGGAGAGAACAAGAAGCAGGGGCAGCACTGGAGTGCACTGTGCTATCACCAGTATAAAGATGGCAGCAAATGTGAGCAGCGTGGCAAAGTAATGGATGCCGATTTTTTCAATGCTCTGTATGATCGTATTATCCATGTAGACCCAAACATTCTGCGGGAGATTGAGTTACATGGGAGTCGTTACAATGATACACAGGTCATTATCGAGGTGCTATTGTAGACTTCTGGAATAAGTTCCAGAAGACTCTTTTCGTATGGTACAATATACCTAAATTAGCTATTATCAGACATAGAATCGTAAATTAGAAGCACATTAAGTTTTTCTGCTGATTTTGGAAATCGATAATTATAAGTATGATTTGATCGTTATATCTCATGAAACGAGGAGGTTAGCCATGTATATACATAAAATGATGATTAATAATTTTAGAAATTTCAAAGAACAAGTAATAGAATTTAATGATGGAGTGAATGTAATTATTGGTCATAATAATGCTGGAAAGTCAAATTTACTTAAAGCATTAGCTTTGGTACTTGATTCTCAAGGAACAAAGCGATTGAATGTATATGATTTCAATAAAAATATTACACTGGCAGAATTGATAGAGAATCCACCTCAAATTAACATATCTTTAGTAATAAAGCAGAGCTTAAATGAAAATTTAAATTCTGATGATTTAGTGACAGTTGGGAATTGGCTTACCAAGTTAGACGAACCATATGAGGCAGTATTAACCTACGATTTTTTTCTTCCTGAAAAAGAAAGAGTTAGTTATGTAGAAGCTATTAGAAATGCCCCTGATCTAGATATAGCTTGGAAAATAATCAATCATGACTTTATAAGGCACTATGTCTATAAAATATGGGGTGGAGATAAGACTGCTCAAAACGTTGCTGATAGTGAATCATTACAGAAGTTTGATTTTCAATTTTTAGATGCAATCCGTGATGTTGAGAGAGATATGCTTTCAGGAAGAAATTCTCTTCTTAGAGATGTGTTCGACTTTTTTATGGATTACGAAATTAAATCAGATTTAGATAAATCTGAGGAAGTAAAGAAAATAGAGATTAAGCAGAAGAAGAAGGATTTTAGTGAGATTGCAGATACGTTATTACGTGACTTACAAAACAGAATGAGTGTTGGTAAGGAACAGATTTTATCATATGCCAAAGATACGGGAGCTTCATTTAACAAAGCAATACCTAATTTTGAAGGAAGTCTCTCAGATGTGGAAATTTTCTCTGCACTTAGGCTTATTGTTGAATATGAATCCGGCATAAAGATACCGGCTACACATAACGGTCTCGGGTATAATAACTTAATTTTTATGTCACTGCTTTTATCAAAAATGCAAGTCAATGCAGACGGAAAATATTTAGGGAGTAATGCGAAGGTATTTCCGATATTGGTAATTGAAGAGCCTGAAGCACACCTGCATCCAGCCATGCAGTATCAGTTTTTAAAATTCTTAAAGAAAAATAAAAATGAAAAAAAGGTTAGACAAATTTTTGTTACCACGCATTCAACGCATATTACCTCCTCTGTTTCTCTAGATGAGATGATTTGTTTGCATAGCGATGGAGGAAACACCTCTGTTGGATATCCTGGAAAAGTATTTCCCACTGATGAAAGTAGTAAAAAATATGTACAGCGATTTTTAGATGCGACCAAATCAGATATGCTTTTTGCTCAAAAAGTAATTTTAGTAGAGGGTTTAGCAGAACAATTGTTGCTGTCAGTTTTCGCGAAATATGAAGGTGTTTCTTTAGAAGAAAATCATATTGCAGTTATAAATGTGGGTGGTAGATATTTCAATCATTTTTTACATCTGTTTGACAGTGAGAAAATAAATACTCTAAACAAAAAAATTGTTTGTTTGACAGATCAAGACCCTGAAAGAAAGAAAAAATCATCTAACACTAATTTCAAAAAATGCTATCCGTTTGAATATGACGCTAATACTAAAGAGTATGAGTATAAAAGAAACACTTTATCATATCAACCAGGTACTCACCCTAATATTGCATTTTTTAGTCAAGATGAAGTTGAAGGAAAGACACTTGAATATGATCTGATTTTATTTAACCCTTCCCTCGAAATATTAGTGACAGATTCTATGAAAAATCAAGATGAAATTAAAAACTTAATGAAGCTTTATACAGACCAAAAACCACAGACAGATTACGAATCCATACTGAGAAAAAGCGATGAGAATGATAGAATTATTGAAGGTATTAATCAAAATACTTCTTGGAGCGAGAAACAAAAATGTAGAGGATTAATTGCTTCACGATATCTTAATTCAGTAGGAAAAGGAGAAAACGCTTTGGAGCTTGCATATATTTTGGATAAAAATTTAGAAAACAAAGGAACTGATAAATATAAAAAATTTATTGTTCCTGATTACATAAAAGAAGCCATCGCGTGGTTATGTAAATGATCCCAATAAACTCTGATACATTGATTCCTATTGAGCACCATTTTCGAGTCTCTGCGGGTCCAGGGGCAGGGAAGACTCATTGGTTAGTTGAACATATTAAAAATGTTCTCCATAAATCAACAAGATTAGAGAAAACTCGTAAAGTAGCGTGCATTACGTACACGAATATTGGAGTAGAAACGATTTTAAACCGTTTAAACACTACAATAAACCAAGTTGAAGTATCTACTATCCATAGCTTTCTATACAAACATATTGTAAAACCATACGCCGTTTTCCTTGTTGATGATTATGGATTAAATGTGGAAGCAATGGACGGGCATGATGATATTATTTTATCAAATTATTCTTTTTTAAACGAATGGAAAGACCGAACTCAACAGCAAAGATTCAAGGAAGATAAATTAATTGTTGAAGCTTTTAATTCAACTCAATGGAAATTTGATGATTTAGGAGCTTTAGTAGTAAAGCCTGATTATCCTCGTAAGATTGGTAAATATTCTATCAAGAATGATTCGTACTATGAATATAAAAAAATGGCGTGGGAAAGAGGTATAATTCACCACGATGATGTACTCTTTTTTAGTTATCAATTAATTAAGAAGCATCCATTTATTTTAAAAGTGTTACAAGCCAAATTCCCATACTTTTTTGTTGATGAATTCCAGGATACAAATCCTATACAAGTGAAGATTATGGGGTTAATTGGAAAAAAAGAAACGGTAGTTGGGATAATTGGTGATAAAGCTCAGTCTATTTATAGCTTTCAAGGAGCAGAACCATCTCGGTTTCATTCATTTAACTTAAACAACATAGTTGACTATGTAATGGAAGATAACAGACGAAGTACAAATCAAATTATAGATATTTTAAATACAGTACGTGAAGATATAAAACAAAACAAATACAGAAACATAAACGGAGAAAAACCCATAATCATTGTGGGAGAGCGGCTTGCTGCCCTTAGAATAGCTAAAGAAAAGAGTAATAACGAGTCGGTAAATTCTTTGTCAAGAATAAATATAATCTCGAATGCAATGAAAAAGGAAATTAAAGGAGATTTATTTAACAATAAGCTAATTGAAGCACTTTTAACCGAAGATAATCCTAGCAGTAGCAATAAATACAGAAGTAAAGTGATTATTGCTTGTATAAAGTCAACTGAGTTTGCTCGCCAGAACGAATTTAAAAGTGCAATAAAAGAATTAGAGAGAATTTTCAAAGATAAGAATGACAAAGATAAAGGAAGAAAAGAAGCTCTGAAACATCTTTGTGTACTCCTTTCTCAGTTTGGGGACTTTAAAGAAAAAAGCCTACTAGAATTCCATTCTTTTGTAAAAAGAAAAATAAAACCTGATATATCAAATTTATTAAGGGGCGCAGCTAAGACTTTCTATGAAGGTCATAGTTACCAGCAATTGGCTTTGTGTGTAAGAATTGATGAAGATACAAGCAGACACAAAACAATTCACAAAGCAAAGGGAGATGAATTTAAAAATGTCTTGGTTGTTCTAAAAGAAGAGAGCGACATCGAATTTTTACTTAATCCTAACTTAAACGATAACGATAAAGAAGAGCAAAGAATAAACTATGTAGCAATAAGCAGAGCTACCGATCGTTTATTTATCAATGTGCCAACATTATCCGAAAAAGAGTCGAAGAAATTAAAATCACTGTTTGACATTGTAAGAACTGAAACATAAATATTTCATTAGCGATTAGAATCATTTCACAGGAAACAAAGAAATTAAACGTACTCATTCCCAATTAATGAAATAACTAAACTAATGACTCCCAGAAGTTTCTCGGAGTTTTTAGCAGATAATAGGGAGAAGAAAATGATAGACGAGTTATAGAAATACTATAAGAGTAACTTATCAACCTATTCATTAGTGTTCAAGTATATGCCATTTTTAAATGCTATGGTCTCATTCCTGTTCGTATTACTTATAATTTCCGGCTACATTCTGATAATAATCTTACCATTAAGTTTCGCTGCTCCAAGTTATGTTAAAGGGACAGCTATTTTTTTCGGAGGAATATTGATTCTGTCAATACTAGTAATAAGTATTTTCAACACAAAGGCTAAAAGAATTTTGAATAATCATTATTCTATTCAAGTTAAAAAAGGGGGGTGGAGAACAGAGCAGTTTGAAAATATGCAGAGAAAATTTCTTACTGAATATTTGAAAAGTAAGGGATTATATTCTGAGGAAAAGTTGAATTTATTAATTAAAATATTAGTAAAAGAAATCGTACGAAGTAAACCCCCAACCTTTTTAGCTCCCGGTGCTTTTTTAGCGTTATTTATACCTGTTTGGTCACAGTATGCTATATTCTTTTTTAAAGCTTTTATAGTACAAAATTCAATGAATCAACCAGTGTTTTTGTAACTTTTACTTTAGTAGCATTATTTATTTCAGTATGTATAGGAACTTTTAAAGCGATGTTTAGTTTAGTTGAAGATTTTTTCATGATAGAAATAAATATTAAGAAGAGATTTTTGGAAAAAGTGGAAGATGCGTTGCTCTTTTATAATGATACATGTGTTGATTTAGAATACGTTCTTAACAGAAGTAATTAGAATAGTGAAACTACTACTCTTGATTAATTGGAAATATTATTAAGAGAGAGAGAATAGATGGTTGTTTGAGATAAGATGGAAACATAATGCTAGAGTTAATTCGAAAGGGTTCTTTAGATCGGCTTATATGACACGGATCAGGGTCGGAATAATTATCATCTAAGGAGTTTTTATTATGAACGAAGAGCAGAAAATTAGAGAACTAAGTTATCTTCGCAATCAAAAAGAGAATCCTACGTCAGGTAATTATAGAAGATATATGGTGAATACTTACAACTATATTTTACAAAATTCCAATGCAGGAAATAAGGGTTGGAGCAAAGCAAATACTCGGGAAATGCTGAATTTTGTATATGAAGGAACTCCGGATCATATGGGCTATGAAATGGTGGAGAAATTCAAAAAAACTCTTAAAGATTTAGGATATATTAAGACAGTAAAAGAAGAGAATGAGTGGCGTACGTACATACTCAAAGAATTAGACTTTTAACTGTTTAAGGAGAATTATGAAAAATACAACTATTATATTTGAAAAGGCAAATAAAACATTCTTAAATAATGAAGTGGATTTGATTCTTAGTGGCGTCTCAGAACGAACATTATGCGGTTCGTTAATGAGATATCTTCAGGAAGAGATTAAAGAAACTAATTATTCGAAATATCACGTGGATGTGGAATATAACAGAAACAAAGGGAAAGTAAAGACCATTATAGATCAAAACATCGAAGTAATACCTATTAATTGTGATATCATAGTGCATAGCCGTGGCGAGATTCCTGAACAAGATAATTTAATTGCAATAGAAATGAAAAAATCTACAAATAGAAATTCCGAAAAGATAAAAGATAAGAACCGTTTAATTGCTCTAACTAAAGATACATTCGATAATGTTTGGTCATTTGATGGGACAAGTCTTCCTGAGCATGTGTGTAGATATAAATTAGGTGTTTATTACGAAGTCAACATTAGAAGAAGGGAAGTTTATGTTGAGTACTATAAAAAAGGGGAATTGAGTTCTACAAAAACATTTGAGCTAAAATCTGATTGCAATCATGAAAGGTAACCCATATCATATGGAGTTACCTTTTTCTATTCTTACACTCTCCCTAGCTTTTTGGATAAACTAACCCAGAAACTGATACTTTACCTAAATCCCATCGAAAAGAGGTAATGCCCCTTTGACAACTTACAAAGTAACCGATAGATTATCAAGGAAAAGTCATTATATCTGCTGCAACACGCTCATAACCCGGTGAACTGGGTTCTTTGGACAGAAGAAGCTTTTGAAATCTCCATGAGCGACAATAAGTCTGTCTTCTTTTTGGCTAGACCATTGATCCTCGTACCTCTCATTGATGAATCGTTAAGAGCAGCCATTATACTTAGCACCAATATTAACGCCGAAACTATGTTTTAACGGACATTTTTGAGGGTGTCGATTCATTGCGGATAAGGTAACAAGCAATAAAAAAGGGGATGCATTGCGATCAAGTTTGGGCTTCCGACCGCTGCCGCTTCTCCAGTCCCAATCTTGCTCTCCGTTCCCCTTTCTTATTGCTTACTAAGCCCGCAATTAATCGACAATCGTTCAGAGCAGCCTGTTATACTTAGCACCAAATACAGGTCAACATTACCATACATCTGTTCTAAGACCGGGGCATCGTCACTTTCTAACGGTCACAAATGTCCCTTAGCAATCACTAACGCGTAATTCTGTTTTCTAACGGACAATTTTGGCCATTAGGGCAGGTTTTCAGTAATAGTATCCCTCTAATAGCCGTATTACGGTCATTTATGTCCGTTAATTGCCAAGAACGCTGCTTTTTCGGCTGTAACGGTCATTTGTGACCGTTACAGCTCAGTCCCTGTTTCCTGATCACTTTGAAACGAAATTCAACTAACCTGAAAGTTTTAAGCGTATGCCCGCACCTCGATGATTTCAGCGCAAGGCTCTCCGTTCGTTGCAGTTACTGCAATTCTAATGCGTTCAGTTGTAATCGCCGCTTCCAGCGCATGAATATGCTTACGTTTATGATTGTTTTTAAATTCGCCCACCACTTGCCATTCGCCCGCTGCAAAAGCCTCGATACGATAATCCTTTACAAGGTTTGGAATAACCTCGAAAGGTGTTTTATGATGATGCAGGTTAATCAGGTCTTCGTTGACATCATCATTAAACGTCAAGTGAAGCGTGCTTATTTGAACAGGTTTAGCCCAGTTCAGCTCTAGCCATTCTTCATGCCCTTCCTTCATAGGCGCCGAGCTCCACAAATGCGGCCCGCCGTAAGGCCGGACAAAGCCATCGATCGCTTTTTCAGGTGCAAAAGCAGCAGTAGCAGCAAGGCGGAAGCAAGGTATTTTGCGCTCGAAAGGGCGGGTTCCCCATAATACAGCCGGCTGATCATGTGAGCGGTCCTCCAGCTGCTTGTCTACGGCAGGCTTCGTGCCCTTTAAATAGGCAAGGGCGCCTGTTCGGGTGCTTCCGGAGAAGTGAAGCTCCAACGCATCATTGGCTTTAATAATAATAAAAGCGTTTTGCGCAAATGCCGGCTTCCACTGTAAATCAAGCTTAACCCATTGCTTGCTGCCGCTTGATATGCTGACAGAGGCCGATGTCTGCAAAACGTTTGGCACGTAGTTTTCGGCGCGGCCTGTATCCCATAGCTCTACGGTTAATGTTGTATCTTTGCTGGCATCAACAAGAAGCTCTAGCCCGTTAATTTCTGGATCTGCCGGAACTGTCAATCCGATGTCGCTGGACAGTGCAACTGTTTCGTTACTTCGCTGGACTGCGAGCTGCGATAATGTGCTTGATGCATTTACGTTTGCTGATAAAGCCAAGTCTTTTTCGTCTTTGTTAGATAATCCGATAACAGATGCATCCTGGCGAAGCAGCGTTTGCTGCAATTCCTGCAAATGATGATGATAAAGCTCGCTAGGCGTTACAGCTTTATCAGCGCATAAAGCAGCGCCTGTTCCAGCAGCCTCGCCCAACAATGCGCAGGTTGCCATAACGCGCGTGGAACCGAAGGCAACATGCGTAGCGCTTATATTGCGGCCGGCCATTAGCATGTTTTTCACATTGATCGAGTAGAGAGAACGAAACGGTATCGAATAAATGCCATCCGTGTGCAGATGCTTGGAGCCCGATTCCGTCGCATACATGCCTTGCGGCGGATGCAAATCGATCGACCAGCCGCCGAAAGCGACATTATCCTCGAATGGCAGCTGCGCAAGCACGTCGTTCTGATTTAGCACATATTCGCCTACAAAACGGCGGTACTCACGCTTGCCAGGTATGGAGCCGACCCATTCCAGCGTCATATTGTCCGCATCAAATTTTCCTGAGTTTTTAATATAATCCCAAATGCCGTATATGACAGACCAAAGCTCATCACGGATTTTTTCGTTATCATGGACGGTGTCATGCTCGCCGCCCCATTCGATCCACCAGTATGCACAGCCATTGTCGCCGCTGCGAATAACCCGGCGTTCAGGTATGGTCGTCTTCGTAATGTCCTTGGTAAAGCTGGGCGCCACATATTTTACGGGATGACCGGCATCCTTTGTGTAAAAAAGCAGTGTGCTGCCAAGCGTAATATCGTCGGCGACCAGCGGTGCCCATTCTTCGTTATATTCTTCCTTGGCCTCGCGCCCAATCCGGTGCTTGGCGCCAGCCAAAAACCCAACCAATCCATCACCTGTACAGTCAATAAACACTTCGCTCTTATAGCGGATTCGTCTTTCTGATCCCATCATCCAGCCGGTAACGGAATGGATTGTACGGTCTGACTCATCTCCGCTTGCATCAACCTCATGAACGTCCGTATTGAGAAACAGCTGGATAAGAGGCTCTGCCAGAACAGTTTCATAAACGACCATATCCCAATAATAAGGATTGCCGTCCATATTGCGGAATTGATTCTCTACAAATAATTCACCCATAATGCCTGTTTCACGTGCATAGCGGTGAACGCCATGGCCCGTTGCTCCGCATACCCATACACGAACCTCACTGCTGGAATTTCCGCCAAGCACAGGCCGGTTATTGATAAGCGCTACGCTCTTGCCAAGCCGTGCTGCAGCTATCGCAGCGCTGACGCCTGCAAGCCCGCCGCCGATAACTGTAATATCTGTTTTTACGATTTCCTCTCTCACCGTGCTTCACTCCTTTAGTTAAAACATATCTATCATTTCAAATATTAATTTATAACATTGTTATTTAACATACATTCAATTATCATTAAGCATATACTTTATTTCACTTTCAATCATTTTGGAGGGGCAGATGCGGAACAACTGGTCGTTACTTCCGAAAGCTTACGTCTATTGGCATCAAAAACAGCAGTTTTTGTTGGATCAGGATAGATATAATAATTGGACAATGTTTGCCGTTGAAGAGGGTGTATTTCAGTTTGAAATCGGTGCGCATAGAGGAGAAGCTTTCTTTGGCGATATCGTCGTATGCCCGCCCGGGCTAGTATTTCATCGCAAAACAGTAGAGCCGCTAACTTTTCATTTTGTGCAATTTACATGGGATGTGGAGCCGACTAAAGAGCAAGCGGAGCAGATGACTGGTAAAATTACATTCATAGATACAGAAAGACTCGCGTCCACCTATCGGTATATACGCAGCCTTAACTTGACGGCCGGACAGGAGCAAAGCGGCAATCGCATCCGGCATTTGCTGGAGGATATCTGGTGGTTATATGGTCAGGAAAGCGGTAAAGCAGATAGGAATAGAGAAGAGGAAGCGGACGATCAGATGCAATATGCCCAACAATGGCTGCTGGCGCACGCCTTTGAACCGCTTTCTATCAGCAAGCTTTCTGATTTGCTAGGCATTAGTGCTGTTCAGCTTACGCGGAAATATAAAAGAAGCTTTCATATGACGCCGTCTGATTATGTAACCGGGCTGCGAATGGACCGGGCCTGCAGTCTGCTTGAAGAAACGACGCTTACGTTGGACCGGATAGCCCAGCAATGCGGTTATGAGAACGGGTTTTATTTGAGCCGCGTGTTTCGCAGCAGAAAGGGGCTTTCTCCGTCCGTTTATCGAAAATTGTATCAAGTATAGACGGCTTGAAAGACTTATTTTGAAATGCGATCCATATTTAGGTATGCTTAAATAAGAAAAATATTGTGCAAGACTGGAATTGTATTCATGTTCATTGGGGTGAAGAGATGGAAAATATTTTAGAGGTCAGTCATCTTACCGGCGGCTACAGCCCGCGCAGGCCTGTACTGCATGATATCGATTTTTACGTAAAGCCGGGAGAGATGATCGGTTTGATCGGACTCAATGGCGCTGGCAAAAGCACGACCATCAAGCATATTCTCGGGCTTATGGAGCCGCATAAGGGCGAAGTGAAGGTAAATGGCGTTACATTAAACGAGGATGCGCAACAATATAGAAGCTCGTTTGCTTATGTGCCGGAATCTCCGGTTTTGTTTGACGAGCTTACTGTCGAGGAGCATTTGCGTCTTACGGGGATGGCTTACGATGTGCAGAATCAGGCAGAAAGCCGGTCAGAGGGATTGCTCGACCAGTTTCAAATGCAGCCGAAACGCAAGGCATTCGCTGCCCATCTCTCCAAAGGGATGAAGCAAAAGGTAATGATTATGAACGCGCTGCTGGCAGCTCCGCAGCTTTATATTATTGACGAGCCGTTTCTAGGGCTGGATCCGCTCGGCATTCGTTCCTTGCTTGATCAATTGGTTGAAGTGAAGCGGCAGGGCGCGGCTATATTGATGAGCTCCCATATTTTATCAACGGTAGAGGCGTATTGCGACAGGCTGCTTATTATGCATAATGGGCGGCTGGCTGCACAGGGCACGCTCTCGGATATACGGCGTGCAGCGGGGGCTGACTTTAAGGAAGCTTCATTAGAGGAGCTGTTTTATTATTTTGTAAAGGAAGGGGCGAGCTAGTGTCCGTTCAAAGCGCATCATTAACTAAGATTTGGACTAGCAGATCGAGAGCCTTCCTGAAGGAGATATTCCCTTACATCAGAATTATGAGCATGAGCGGTCTGCCTGCCGTTTGTTCACTGTTTATTATATATTTTCTAATTAGTTATTTTTCTTTTATTCACAATATACCCGCAGGCTTCCCAATTGAAGCACTGGGTATAGCGTTACTGACGCTTGCACTTTGCTGGAGCCCGCTGCGCACCTGGCTTGTACAAGCCGATATTGTATTTTTGATGCCTAAGGAGCATCAGATGAAGCTCTATATGAAGCGTTCATACCGCCGCTCACTCGTGCAAGGAATACTTCTGCTCGCTGTCATTTTATTGTTTTATTTGCCCGTTTACAGGCAAGCTGCTGAGCCTAATTCATTATGGCTTATCGCTGTTGCTGCAGCTGCTGTGAAAGCGGGAAACAGCTACTTTGGCTGGCGCGAGCGCCGCGTCGTTTACGACGGTGCCCGCATCTTGCTGCGCTGCCTGCGCTGGCTGCTTACTGCAGCCGCTGTCGCAGCATGGCTGATTGCAGCCTGGTGGCAGGCGCTGCTATTCAGCCTGCTGCTAGCTGGTCTGCTGGCAGCGCTGCACAGGCTGCCAGTCCGCTACAGCTTCGCTTGGGAAAGATTGATTCGTGAAGAAGCAGCGACGCGCAAAAGATATTATTTGTTATTCGGCATGTTTACAGACATTCCGGCGCTTATGACCCGCCCTCATCGCCGCAGCTATCTGGCGTGGCTGCTAGGCAAAATTAAATATGGCCCACAGCACGCTTATATTTATTTGTACGCAGCCGCTATTATTAGGCTGGAGCTTAGCGGCATCATTATGCGTTTGATCGCCCTCGGCAGCTTTGTACTGTATTGGGCAGCCAGCGCGGCAGCCTGGTCAGGCTATGCAGCGAGCCTAATAAGTATATTTTGCTTGCTGCTTATCGGCTTGCAGTTGGGCAGCCTTATGCAGCTTCATAAAGAATCTGTCTGGAAGCATGTATACCCGCTATCCGAGAAGGACAGGGTGAAGCAGTTTATTACAGTTGACCGATTTGTATTATTGATCAGCGCGGTTTGGTTATGTGTGGTGCAGGCCGTTCCGCTTATGCTGCAGGGACTTTATACGCCTGTAATTGTAAGCGCAGTGTTCTCTGTTCTGTATATGGCATGGCGACCTAAGCGTATCGAGAAGAAGCTGACCAAGCTGCTTCAAGATTATTGATTATACCAAGGATAAATGGATTCACCGACCTTTGGAAATAACCGATGAAATAGGGAACAGGTAATAAAAAACGCGAGCTTCGGGCTGATCCAGCCTCGAAGCTCGCGTTTTTTATTATTTTGCCGACAGTTCGCTTGCCGCTTTGTAAATAGTATCGAACAATTCTTCCAAATACTCCTCTTCTATACAGGAGAAGGCTACACGCAGATCGGTTTCGCCAAGCGCAATGGTGCCGATGCCGTATTCATTTAGCAAGTGGAGACGAACCGTCTCTGCTGAAATATTAACCAGCTTCAGGCACATGAAATAGCCGGAGTTAAACGGATAATATTGAAGCGTGTCGCTATAACGTCCGCTATCAAGCAATTGCTTAACGCGGTTTGCTCTGCCTTTCATAATGTCGAATTTTTGCTGCTTCTGTTCTTCAAATAGCGGCGATTGCAGAGCGCGCAGCACAAAGGTTTGAGAAGGATGCGGGCCGCTGGAAATCGTGGAGCGGATAATACCGAGCGTTTTTTGCTCCAAAGCAGATAAAATATCGGCAGAGGAGGAAGCGTACGTAATAAAACCGACACGGAAGCCCCATACATATTCTTCTTTGGTTGCGCCGTCTATTTTAACCGGTAGAATGCGCGGATGCAGATCGGCTAGCTGCGAGAACAGCGATTCCTGCAAGGAATCCTCGAAGAAAAGGCCGAAGTAAGCATCGTCTGTAACGGCCACGACATTAATGCCGGCCTCAGCTGCTTCCTTCAGTACAGCTACGATTTCCTGACCCTCCTTCGGACCAGGCGTATAGCCAGTCGGGTTGTTAGGGAAATTCAAAATAACGATTGCTTTTCCTTTATCCTTCTGAGCAAAGAGCGCTTCGCGTAGGCCTGTGCTGTTGAATTTCATAGCATCATTGTAAAGCGGGTATTCAACAATTACAGCGCCGCGGCGAACGCCAAAAGTCAGCTCGTAATTTTCCCAATTTTTATTCGGTATAATAACAGCGTCATCAGCATCTGCGAATAAATCAGCTACGATGCTAAGGCCATGTGTAAGTGCGTTAGTAACAATTGGATTGCCGAAGTTCTTCGTTGCAAGCGATGGATTGTCCTTGATCATTTTGGCTTTCCATGCGGACCGCAGCTCAGGCTTTCCAGCTGGCGGAGCATATTCATAAATATCCTTTGGCTCATAAGCGCTTAAAGTTTCCTGAATCACTTCAAGGTGCATAGGCTTGCCGCCTTCAGTTGCGATTCCGATTGTGGCATTGAATTTGGATGCTTTGGTCTTGGCTTCAGCAGATTGGCTAAGGATGCCTACTTTTGGGAAGTAGATAGCTTTTCCGAGCGAAGAGAGCATCTCGCCAATATGCGGGTTTTCCTTATTAAGCGTGTCATTTAATTGCTTTGCAAGTGAATTCATGAACATCATTCCATCCTTTTAGAAATCAATCATTAGCATACAGAATATTATAGCACTTTTATAGGCGGCAAACTATGGTTTAGCTTATTTTGGAGCAACAAATGTCCCTAATCGCTCGCCCATTTTTACTTTGCTGCCAAGGCTGAGGTCGGCTCTCGGTTCAAAGGTATTGTTTTCAAGCAGCAGCACGACTGTGGAGCCGAATTCAAAGTATGCGAGCTCGCTGCCTTTTTGAGCTTGATCGGAGAGCGGAAGTGCATATTGAATGCTGCTTACATTCATCGCCCCCACCTTTACCACTGCGATTTCGCCGGTGTCATGCTTCATATAAGTAATAAGCCTTTCGTTGCGGCTCAGCACTCGTTTCATGTGGGTAAGTCCAAAGTCGTTGACCGGGTAAACTTTGCCGGCAAGATGCTTGCGCCGCTCGATTAAGCCATCGACAGGAGAGTGGATACGGTGATAGTCGGTAGGGCTCAAATAAAGCACGAAATAAAAGCCGTTATGGTATAGCCTTGCATCCTCACTGCTGTTAAGCAGCTCACTGACGCTGTAATTTTGGCCTTTTACACTCAGCATAAGCCCGTCTTCAATCGAACCAATGCCAGTTATAAGCGCATCGACCGGGCTAACGCAGCTGTCAGGTGCAGGATCGATAGATCTGGCTCCCGGCTTTAGGCGCCTGGAAAAGAAAGCGTTTAAGGTACGATATTGATCAATTGGCTTTTCAGCCTCTTCGATTTTTATATTGTACATTTTCGCAAATCGTGCAATAAAAAGACGGCTGGCAGCTGATTTGGAAAATGCTCCGGTTAGCTTGGAAATCCATTTGCGTGAGCTGAGCTCAGTCATAGATCGAAGCAATAATTTTGACATAGAAAAAGAGGTCACAGCCTTTCTAACAATAGGAATAATTATGCATACTGGTCATAGTGTGACATATGCATTTTGTTTTATCAATACTAATTAACATATTGTTCAAATTGAAATGGTTGCTAGCTTAAAGAGCATCGAGTATGATTTAGGAAAAGATTTGTGAGGGAGATCATTATGACAACTGGAACGACGCTCAAGCTGCCAGAGGCATTAATATTTGATATGGACGGAACACTGCTGGAAACGGAAACCTTGCTGACCGGTGTCAATCAAAGATTGTTCGATACTTTGCGCGAAGAAGGGCTTTATATGGAGGAAGCGCCGCCTGTTTCGGCGCTGCTCAGCTGCCTCGGCATGCTGCTCGAAGATATTTGGAAAACGATTATGCCCGGCAACTCCGAGGAAGCTCGCGAGCGTGCCGATGAGCTGCTGCTGCAATATGAGATTGAAGGATTGGCTGCAGGGGAAGGCGAGCTTTATCCGGGCGTCGCAGCAACGCTTGCCGCGCTTAAGGAAAAGGGAGTTAAGCTGTTTGTTGCCAGCAACGGGCTGGAGCAGTATGTACGCAAAATTGTCGAGCACAAAGGCCTTGGCCATCTGTTTACAGACTTGTACAGCGCAGGGGAGTATAACACTTCGTCCAAGGTGGATTTGGTCGCTATGCTGATGAAAAAGCATGGGCTAACTTCAGCATGGATGGTAGGGGACCGCTCCTCCGACATAGAGGCTGCACATGGCAACGGCATTGTCGGCATCGGCTGTGTTTATGCAGGCTACGGCAAGCCGGACGAGCTAGCCAAAGCAGACGCTGTTATTGCTCGCTTTGAGGAGCTGGCGGACATGCTTGATCAAGCCAAAGCCGCAGTTTAATCAAGGATAAAAAAATCACCCTATAATCAACTGTCTTAATTGCCTAACGGTTGCCAGACAGGCTATTTCGATTATTTTAGCTCATTTGAAAATGTAATGGTTGTCATGAGCGCTATTGTACCCTTTCTCGAGCAAAATCAGTGCTTTTTGGTAAATTAAGTGCAATAGCAACCGTTAGAAAATTTAAACCATCATTTTTGCACGAATAGCGATTGTGGCAACCCTTAGAAGTTCATTAGAAGCCATCATTGCTTAGTATATTAAAAAAAGTCCAATCCGCTGCTGATCTTGCCAGCCTGGATTGGACTTTTATTATTTTTTTATGCACCATAATGCGTATTTAAGCGGATTGGTGATTGCTTTCTGGTAAACCTCGGTTTCCCCAGCTTGAATAAAAACCTCTCTTGCAGGCTTAGGATTTACTTCAATCATCCATATATGACCGTTGCGGTCAATCGCAATATCGAAAGCAAGCTCGCATAAGCTGCCGTAAGATTTTTCCAGAAATTGCGCTGCATCTACCCCGAAGCGTTCAGCCTCCTCCTTAATGGAGGAAATGGAGGATTCGTCATTAATCCACTCGCGCAGCAGTTTTTCCATAGGCACTGCTTTTCCGCCGCCGTGCAAATTTGATGTAATGCTGCCTTGAGCGCCTACACGTCCTGCACAACCGGTTATTTGCCATTTTCCTTCGTCGTTTTTCTGTACGAGCATTCGATAATCATGGACGCGGCCGTTATCAAGCTTCAGCTGAATGCCCTGTTGCGCAATGTAGCGCGTGCTTTTTAAATTCCAAGAAGATATGAAGGTGATGAGCGCAGCAAGGGTAACGCGTCTTGGACGAATGATTTTGCGTTGCTGATCCCGGCCCTGCACATAATATAAGCCGCTTTTCAATCTTTCTATGCGCAATATGCCTCTTCCGCCAGTACCGCTTATCGGCTTCATGTATACGATCGAAAATTTGCGCAGCATATTCGTCACATCGGAAGTGCTGGATACATATTTGGTCACCGGCAAATAAGGCTTGAACTGTTCATCCTTGTTTAATGTTGTATGAACCGTCCATTTGTTGCGCAGCGGCTTATTTAAAAATTTCAAGTGACGATAATGGGAACGGAATTTTAGGAGCTGCTGGAATCGATGTGATTTTTGCAGGCGGCAGCGATCGTATATTGCATGTGGAAGGGAGGTCCATTTTCTTTTCCAGGTTTTATTTTTTGGATTAAAAAAAAGGGCATGAATACGATTTTTTGAATAATTTACATCTTGAGGGGTAAAGACAAAAACTTGAAGACCAAGCTGCTGTCCAGCTATTGTCATTTTTTCATAAATGGGTCTTTCCTCAAGAGCTCTACCTTCATTAAGATAAAGCGTTAGAATGCCAAGTACTGGCGGAGCCATCTTGAAAACCCCTTTCGAAACGCAGCGTCGATTTCCCTGTTGGTCCCTTGTGAAGCTGAACAGCCTTGAAGCCAAATTTAAAGCAAAGCGCCATGCTTGCAATATTATCTGCCGCAACATTGCAGGTCAGTTTGCCTTGCGACTGCAGCAGGGCATTCATAATTGCGCTGCCTGCCCCGCGGCCGCCGGCCTCGGAATGGGCGACAATAAAGCAGCCGTCCATTCCGTAATTATCTGCAAAGCCTAATGCAATTGGCTTACCTTGATGTCTTACTGCGGCAATGACAGCCGGGCTTCTGCCGTCACTATTTGTCACTAGTTTATTGGGGTCGAGCTGTTGCAGCGCTCGAAAAGCGCTTTTCGTAATTTTTTTTCTGCCATGACGTACGATAAAGGCCAGCCACATGCCTTTTTCCAGCATCCATTGCTCATTAGTAAGTTTTGTTGCGAGAAACACTCGCCTCAGCTACTTCCTTTGATTTCTTGTTCATTAAATAGTGGCTGTATTGAAAAATTCTTTCTAATGATTTTTGACGAATTTGCGGCTCATCGAATTTCATAGGTTTAGCATTGGCCTCAAATATCCATATATTCCCTTCTATATCTACACCCAAATCCATAGACATTTCTCCAAGCTTCCGTCCGGAGCCTCTTTCGATTTGACGAGCTACCCGCAAAGCAGTAGATTTTACATCGGCCAATATGTTGACGGAATGTTCATCATCAAAGGAATAACGGAGCAGCTTCTCCGGCTCCTCAATTTGACCGCCGCGCGGCACATGAGTCGTAATGCTGCGTGCTCCTGCAAGCCTGGCTCCGAGCCCGGACAGTTCCCATTTGCCGTATTTGTTTTTTTGAACCAAGGCGCGCAGATCATAGCTGCGGTCCTGGTATGATGCGAGTTTAATGGCTTGCTGTACAATATATGCTTCCCTGTTTCGCTGATTTTGTATTTTTAGCCATAGCTTTCTCATCGTGGAGCAGTAGTAGGTGGAGCTTTTTTTATTTAGTTGAATTTTCAGCCTGTAGGGCAACGTTTTTTCGGTCCGATAAGCGACGGTCATAATGCCGTTGCCTGCCTTGCCGCTAACTGGCTTCAAATATAGATTGGCATGCTTCTGCAGCATCCGATCCAGCACTTCGATAGATATGAGCCGGCGGGTATTAGGAACTAGCGACATCGTTTTTTCTGATTTATTCAGCCATTTATAAAGGCGCCATTTGTTGAAGTAGTACGGATTGAATAAAAAGAGATTAGGATAATCGCGGCAAGCCTTGAGCTTAGCTCTGACTGCAGGCTCTTTTTCATGCTCCCGCTGCGGAATCCGATTATAAATGACATTAGGAAAAGGCAGGTTTTCCCGCTGCCATTTGTTATTCTCTTCGTCAAAAATAAATCCTTTGAGATGGCTGCGTCCTAAAATCAGATTTTTTACAGTCAGTACATATACAATAAAGCCCATGCTGCGGCCTTTATTAATAATATCGATGAAATTTGCTCGGTTGCCTAAAAATGAACGTTTGTTATTATCGACAGTTAGAATAGCAAGTACCGGGGGATTCACATTGGGCTCTTTATTTCTGAAAGCTCTAACTGTAGCCATTAGCTGCTCCCTCCATTAAAACGGCTTAAATATAAGCAGTGATCAAATATATAAGATAAGGAATCACGACCTTCGGCTTTCAGCGCAGGGTGCTTGAAAATGGATCTTCCTGGCTTGGCATTGGCTTCGAACATCCAAATTTCACCGGTATTGTCGATGCCGATATCAAGCCCCAGCTCGCCAAGGCGGTGCGGATAATTGCGTTCAATCGCCTCAGACAGCTTGATGGAAACCTGCTTGGCGCGTTCCAATACTTCGTCAGCCTTGTCGCCAAATGTTCGATGCAGCGCGTGCATAGGCGTCAGCAAGGACCCGCCGCTCTTTACATGGGTGGTGACACTGCCGCGTCCCGCTTTTTTTGCTCCTATTCCTGCAGGAACCCATTCGTTTTGCCCGTTTTTATGCATATGAAAACGGAAGTCGATCGGGCATTTATCCATTTCTATAAGCCGAATGCCTTGCTGAACGACATAGTTTTCAAGCTTGCTGCCATGTCTGGCCTGCAGCATGCGCATTAAACTGCCAAAGTTTTTAAAACGCATCAGGACATTTTGATTATTGCGTCTGAATCTGGCAAAATAGCCGCGTCCAGGCTGGTAGGTAAGTCTGTAAATGCCGATACCAAGACTGCCGCCTGTTGGTTTGTAATAAATAAATTGATGCTTTTCCAGCATTTCTTTAATCGTTGCCGGTGTCGGATTGTTTATAGACTCCGGCAAATGCACCAGAGCCTCCGGATCATTGTCCAGCAATCGATACACATCCGATTTATTCAAGAAACTCCAGTTAAAGAACGGGATAGAATGATTGACAAATCTTTCCCGAAAAGCGCGCAGGGAGGTGGAGGCCTCAGCTCTGCGATTAGGCAGGCGGTTGTAAACAACATCAGGCAAAGGAACGACTTTGCGAGTCCAGCCGCCTTGTGGATTTAAGAAAAAGCCATTGACGGTTTGCTGCCGCCAGTTAATATCATTGGGGGTGAAGCCGAATATAAAGGCTCTTTTTTCTCCAACGCGAATGATTTGCTTTACTAAACTTGCCCGAAGGCCGAATGGATAACTCTCTCCTGGCCGCAAAGTATCAGTTAAAATACCGACAAGCGGGCCAATTCTAATCTCGTCTGGACCAACCGTTTGAATAGATATTTGTCCTATCTTTGGAACGCGAAGAGCTTGCCGGACTCCTGAGGAAATATAGATAACTTTGCTGGATCGATTTAGCTTTCTAATCGCAGCTTTGACGGTTGCATTTCCCATTACAATATGAACCGCTCTTTTTCCTTCAAGCTCGAGCTGTTTGAGCAACGGATTGGACAAATAAATAACATTGTCGTATTGAGAAGAGAAGCGTATGTTACAAGTTGTCAAACTCATCGATGAACCTCCTGAACGTTGAGAGGCCGCAGCCTGCTATTGTTAGCTATGAGCTGTTGGCGGCCTTGATTTGCGACACGAAAAACATGATTGGGTTTGGAAATGCCATACAAATATTTGGCGTAGTGCAAGGGCTGCAGGATGGATAGCGATTGAGCGGCAATATCTCCGGTCGCTTTAAAGCTGCTTCTGCCCGGCTTGGAGTTTACTTCGAGGAGCCAGAGCGCCTGCTGCTGATCCAAGCCAAAGTCAAAGGCCAGCTCGGCAAATTTGCCAAGCCGCCGCTCTAGAGTATGAGCTGCCTGCACACAAATGGCTGTTAAAGTGTTGCGCAGCAGCTCAAGCTCTTCTTTGCTGTACCGGGAAGCAAGGAATTGGTCAATCGGGTAGGCGGTGCCGCCTCCATGCAGATTCGAAGTAACTCCGCCTGATGAGCCGCAGCGAATTGCTGCTCCTGTCAACAGCCAAATTCCTTTATGGTCCTTCTGCATTAGAATTCGGATATCGAAGGGGCGGCTCATATGATCGGTTAATGATAATAAAGGCTGCATAATATAGCGTCTGCTTTTAATTATTGTATGGAGCTTTTGGAATAGTGCTGCTGTATTTTCAATATTTTGCATAAAAGGGCGATTGCTCCTCGTGCGGCCTCTAATATGAATGCGCTCGGACGCTGCTTGTTTTTGTATGCTGATAATGCCTCTGCCCTGCATGCCGGAAATAGGCTTAATAATAAGGCCGCCAGGTTTTTTATTTAGCTGCTCTATCATTTGCAAATGCGAAGTGAGCAGCATTGTCTCGGGCAAATAGGGCAGAAGCGCATCGTTTTGCTTGAGTATGCGGTAGACCTTCCATTTTGACGGCAGAAGTGCATTGAGCCGCTTGAACGGTTTCTTGCAGTGCATAGCATGCAGAAGCATCCGGTTGCTTAGTGCTGCAGCTGGGCTGGAGGCAAAGCTGCGGTCATAGATCAAGTCTGGAAGCGGAACCTGCTGTTTCCGCCACCCCGTCGCCAAATACCGGTAACCAGTCAATAGGCCACGCTGGTTATAATCGGCAGGCTGAAACAAATAAAGATCAATGGCTAATGTTTTGGCGGCAAGGGCAAGCGCCTTGCACAATTGCGGTTCGCCAATCGTCAGCTCTTCAGTCCCGTGATCATATGCCAGAGAGGAAACCATTACGCCAAGTTTTAAGGTTGATCGCTCAGCCATGCTGCTTTGCCCCTTCCTAAAATTTGGATAAATATTTGGAATAGGCCAGCAGCTTCTTGACAGAGGGGCGAATCTTGCCTTCCTGCCAGGGAGTGTTGTCGTTTTTAGACGGTTTTGAATTGACTTCCAGAAGCCATATTCGCCCAGAGCGGTCAAGGGCAAAATCAATTCCGAGCTCTCCGAAATGCCCCTCAATGCCATCTTCTATCCCCTGCGCAATTAATAGTGCGGCCTGTCTAAGACGGCTGGCGATTTCGTACCCGCTTGAGCGGCCCAGCATATTGGATCGGCTAATCGCTTCCTCCACCTTGCATAACGTTCCGCCGCGCGCTAAGTTGGATACAAAATGCTGATTGCCAGCAATTCTGGCTACTACCGAAGTAACAGACCATTCGCCCAACTTGTTTTTTTGCACTAATGCCCTGAAATCAACCGGCCTTTTTTGAATTTCTATCAGCTGCAGGCCTTGCTGCACTTGATATCTGCTTCTTTTTTTACTGAATAAATTGGCATACAGCTTTTGCAGGCTGTTGAACTGCTGCTTGCGGCTGCCGCTACTCGTTGCATGCTGGGCATGATAGCTTGTTTGCTGATCATGTGAAATGCGTATGATGCCTCTGCCCATGCTGCCTGTAACCGGCTTAATAAACAGCGTGTTATATTTGGAACTCATATTTTTTAAGGTGGCGAGGCTTTTAAGGGGCTTTGATTCCGGCAAGTAGCGATTAACGCTGCGATTGGAGCTCAGGGCACTGAAAACTTCAGTCTTATTCAAAAATTTCTCATTAAAAACAGCCGTATTGTGATGCTGCACGGCATTTTGCAGAAATTTCTGCACACTGGGCAAATTTTCTAATTTTCTAGTCGTTAAGCGATTGTATATGACGTGAGGCAGCGGCATGGGGTGCTTTCTCCAACTGCCGCCGTTATACGTCCAGCCTTGTACGTAGGAGACTTCATGATTTAATTGATTTGGGGTGAAGAAGAAAACCTGCCCGCCTTGCAGGCGGCATGCTTCAGCAGCTTCCATGCAAAACTGTGTGATAGCTCCAAAGGGATTATCAGGCGTATCCGGGTATTCTCTGCTCACAAGGATGCCGATTAACGGGCCAAGTTCTAGCGTCGTATTATGTGCTGTATATTTTAAGTGCATATAATGTTTCGTTTTCGGGCTAAAGCCTAATATTTCGCCTACGAATGGATTTAATTTAATGCCGTTTTGTTTTTCAGCAGGAATAATGCGCATTTGCTTCCTGTAGGAACCAAACTTTAAATTGATCGGCTGTGCCGAAGGGATTTTCCATTGCTTAACCAATGCTTCGCCTAATGTCATTACGTCATTCTGAAGCAGGTTGGAAGGGGCTATCCCGACGGCAACTTTTGTTTTGGACATGATAAAACTCCTTCCAGTCAGGAAACCTGGCTGCTGCCTAAACGAATTGCGACTGAATCGTAATACCCTATCATATGAGGACATAAATCTCTTGGTGAATGCATGGAATAGGATAAATGCAGGGGATTTGGGAGAGGGTCAAGCTCATTTTTTGAATGTTGAGAGGACGTCGGAACCGTTTATCCTTAAAAATAAAAGATCGAGCACAAGGGCTTGCGCTGCCCGAGCTCGATCTTTTACAGGTCTTTGAATTGAACCATTTGTTTAACCAGCTTATAAATGACCTCTTGTTCCTTTAAGCTTAGCCCGTTTAATTGGTGAGAAATTTTTTCGGCGTAATCTGAGTCATGCTCTTCTTTAGGTGAGGAGGTTTGCAACGATACGATTTTCTCCAGCGGGGTATTAAGGGCAATGGCGATTTTACCCAATACGTCGATCGTCGGATTTTTTTCGCCACGCTCTACTTGTCCCATATAAGAAGCGTTAATCTCAGCCCTTAACGCAAGCTGTTCCTGGCTAAGCCCTTTAGATTTGCGGATATTTCGAATATTATCGCCAATTTGCCTTACAATATTGCTCATAAAGTCACCTCAGCCTAACGATAGAGCTTTGTATTGACGGCAACAACGTTATATAGGATGTATATTTTTTAGTGACTATAGTCATTGACCAAAAGTGTGAATTTTATTATAATAATTACAAATATTTCAAATATGATAATATTTTCTTTCTTTTGAAATTAAATGAAATTCCCGAAGCTTGAAAAGGAGATATGAGACAATGACAGATGAATCTAATCTTCATCGTAAAGTGCGAGCATATTATTTTAATGCTGCTTTTCAAATGGAATTTTCTTACGAATTTTCTCACCGCTTTATGAAAAAGGCTTCCGCATACGGTTTTTTGAATTGCAATGTGAATGCCCCCATGCAAGTAGTAGAGTATCAAGTAGATTTGGAGACTGACTTGATCATCAGGCCTTATAGCGAGCATAATACATTTCTATTCATGAACGAATACAAAGCAATTCCTCCGCAGCGGGTAGTAATTAAAGATTATGTGATTTACAAAATGAACTATAAGGTGCCGATTACATATGACTGGAAGCAATTTATACAGGAGGGGGCTGATCATGCCGTTAGCCTGCCTATGATGCAGCAGCTGCTGCGCAAGCAGCTAATTTATGATGAGAATAAAGTTCCCATGGATATTTCAATTAAGGTGAACAGCCTATATGTGGAATGGAAGTAGCCGCGCGAAGTTTCCTATTGCATCTGAATCTCCTATAATAAGCAATAAGAGCAGGTTGGGAGGTATTTTAACGATGACATTACAGCATAGCGCCGAGGCTGGGAGCAAGCACGAGCAAGTGCTTCAATATATACAAGGCTTGCAGGTTGGGGAGCGGATATCCGTAAGACCGACTGCAAAGCTGCTGAAAATTAGCGAAGGAACCGTATATAAGGCATTCAAGGAAGCAGAGGCTATCGGTCTGGTTAGCACGCGAGAGCGGATCGGCACTGTCCGAATCGATCGCAAGCGCCGTGATGCTGTAGAACAGCTGACATTTGGCGAGGTTGCAGACATTGTGGAGGGACGATTGTTTGGCGGCGGGCTTGGACTGGATAAGACGCTTCATAAATTTGTTATCGGAGCGATGGAGCTTGATGCAATGCTTCGATATATCGATGAAGGAAGCCTCTTGATCGTAGGTAACCGAGTGAACGTGCATCGCTGCGCGTTGGAGCAGGGCGCCGGTGTATTAATTACAGGAGGCTTTGAGCCAAGCAGCGAGGTAATCGCCTTGGCAGAAGAACGCAGCTTACCGCTGCTGTCCACCAGACATGATACATTTACAGTCGCTTCAATGATCAACAGAGCGATGTATGACCGGCTTATTAAGCGCAAAATTATTTTGATTGAAGATATTGTAACCTTTAGCAGGCCTGCTGATGTTTTGCACACTAGCCATTCAGTTGCCCGTTACCATGAGCTTTCCTTGGAAACCGGCAGCACCAGATTTCCTGTGCTGGACGACCGGGGCAAAGTTGTCGGCATGATGACCGCTAAGGATGCAGTCGGCGCTTCACCTGAGAGCGGCATCGACCGCATCATGACGCGTCATCCAATAACAGCTGCGCCTAATATTACACTTGCCTCGGCAGCTCATACTATGGCTGCTGAAGGAATTGATATGCTGCCGATTGTGGACAGGCATCGCAAGCTGCTTGGTGTCGTGACGAGACAGGAAGTGCTCGATGCAATGCGTTTTGCCGGCAAGGAGCCGCAGTCGGGCGAAACGTTTGAGGATTTAATGTGGAACGGATTTTTACTAGAGGCCACGAACAAAGAAGATGAAGCGGGAATTGCCTATTCCGGCAGAATGTCGCCCCAAATGTCAGGAACGCTGGGCATGGTGTCGGAGGGGTTGCTTTCCACCCTTATGGCGCAAGCAGCCAGAAGAATGATTAAAGAAACGAGTAAGCGGGATTTTCTTATGGAGAGCATGACAACCTACTATGTAAGGCCTATTCAAATTGACAGCGAGATTATGATTAAGCCTTCCTTGCTGGAGATGAGCCGTAAATATACGAAGCTGGAAATTGAAGTACAGGACAAGCAGGGGCTGGCGGCCAAAGCGATGATGACAGCCCAAATTATTGATCCTTATTAAGAGGACCGAGAACAAGATTGGGACTGGAGAAGCGTCAGCGTCTGTTTTGTAAGCTGATTTTTACCTTTAGAGAAAAGTTGTCGATTCATTGTCACAATGAATCGACAGCGGTTGGCAGCATGAATCTGCTACATTTTTTCTTGCTCGATCCGTTTGCGAAAGATGGAATGGTTGCGCAGCCCTGCGAACAGATTGAATATACCAAGCACAAGGAACAAGGCGCCTATTACGATGCGCATTGTTGACTCAGCAGATAGCAGCAGCTGTACGCCTGCGATAAAAATAAGCATAATTCCCATGCTTATATTCATGCGGGCAGTATGCAGACCTCTTATGTTCTGTGCTTGTTCCCGGCGTCCTTTAAAGCTGAATACGACGGACAGCACGAGTGTAATCATAATTCCAGGCGCAAAAAACCATTGCAATAATTGATCCATCTAGCAGTGCACTCCTTTGTAGTGGGAAATCATCTAAAACTGATAAGCATTGTAACATAAAAAAGGCCGCAAGTCTCATGAAGACGGCGGCTTTATATATGTACGAACAGTTATCCACACATACAGTACATTGTCTACAACCAGAACCGTTTTGATTTCTACCACATAATCCTTCTCATACACATCGTTATATACTTTTCGTTCCAGTAATTTTCGGGCGAATTGAGCGTTGGAGTCTATCTCGTAAATGCTCTGTCCGAGGAAGCTGGACAAATCTTCTCTTAATCGTTTAATGATTTCTGCTTCGGTCACTTTGTCGAGATGCGGGCGCTGTGATTGCGAGCCTGCCTCGTTTTCAATGCGGGGAGTAATGCTTTTAATAACAGTATGCTGATTTTTATATTGATTCAATTGCTTTATATCATCTTCGTACTGCCTTATTTTAGCGAGCAGCTCGATCCGATTATTAACCAGATTATCCATCTGCACGACATAGAGTGAATGATAGATAAGCGCGCCGATAATAAATCCGATCAGCAGCACGCCTATGAGCTGCATGGCTCGTGTGAACTTCTCGAAAGGAGGTACACGCACGATTATGCAGCTCCTTTGCATACCAGCTTTATTAATTCTGTTGCCAAATGCGCACCTAGAAAAGCAAATATTATAAAGCAAACCTGCTGAGCAGCCGGGGAAAGATGGCCGCCTGTAATATTGCTTTCAATAACCCGGATAGGGTCTACTGAGCCGCCTATCGCAGCTACGATAGCCCATATTTTCAGTCTCGTGGCAGTGTCGAGCATAACGGCTGCAGGCGGCATAAACATAAATGCAGCGCCAATGCTTGCAAGCAAGGAGCCTCCAAGCACGATTCCAAACGCTATAAAAAAATCGAGTCCGGCTTTAGTTAAAAAATAGCTCACCGCGATCACCTCACTATAATCCCTACACTACCATTGTATGGGCGTGTCCACCCTGAATATGATAAACTGAGAATAACAATATTCGTGATTTTAGCGGAAAGGATTGAATGAGATGAAAGGCATGAACGTTGAAGATGTCATAGACGCTCAATCCTTCGTGCATTTGCACGTTCACAGCGAGTACAGCTTGCTCGATGGCGCTGCAAGAATTCGTGATCTGGTTGATCGTGCCGCTGAGCTGCAAATGGAGGCGCTTGCGCTTACTGATCATGGCGTACTGTACGGCGCAATACCTTTTTACCGAAAGTGCCGCGAGAAGGGGATAAAGCCGATTATCGGCTGCGAGCTATACTTGACTACCGCATCGCGCTTTGAGAAAGGCAGCCGCAAGGAAAATCCGATTTACCATCTTACTGTGCTGGCCAAAAACAAGATCGGTTATCAAAATTTGATGAAGCTTTCATCTATTGGCCATCTGGAAGGCTTTCATTATAGACCGCGTGTAGATCTGGAAAGTCTAGCGACTTATTCAGAAGGTTTAATCTGTTTAAGCGGCTGCATGGGGGGCGAGCTATCTCAACTGGTGCTGCAGGATAAACTGGAGGAGGCGGCTGCCGCCGCAGCAAGATATAAGCAAATTTTCGGCGATGACTTTTACTTGGAGCTGCAGGATCATGGAATACTGGAGCAGAAGCGGATAGCCCAGCATCTGATCCAATTGTCTGAGCAGCTTGATATTAAGCTGGCAGCAACGAATGACGTCCATTATTTGCGCAAGGAGGACGCTGCGGTACAGGATGTGCTTATTTGCATTGGAACTGGAAAAACAGTGCAGGATGAGGAAAGAATGCGCATGACGACTAATGAGCTTTATTTGCGCAGCAAGAGCGAAATGGCCGCTTTGTTCCAGCATGTCCCGCAGGCGATTTCCAATACGGTCGAAATTGCCGACAAATGCTGTCTGGTGCTGGAATTTGGTCAAGCGTTACTGCCTGTATTTGAACCTGTGCCGGAAGGCAGCAGCTCTGCGCAATATTTGGCCAAGCTGTGCGAGGATGGGCTGCATCAGCGCTATGCCACGCTGCCGCAATGGCAAGCGGATGAAGCTTTTGTTCGGATGGCGAGGGAAAGGCTTGCTTATGAGCTGTCTGTTATTGAGACGATGGGGTTTAGCGATTATTTTTTAATCGTATGGGATTTTGTTAGATTTGCACACGAGAAAGGCATTCGAACCGGTCCGGGCCGCGGATCATCGGCCGGCAGCATCGTAGCTTACGTGCTCAATATTACAGATGTAGATCCGCTGAAATATAAATTGCTATTTGAACGCTTCCTTAATCCTGCTCGGATTACGATGCCGGATATCGATATTGATTTCAACGATGAGCGCAGAGATGAAGTGATTGCTTATGTCGCAGCCAAGTACGGCGAAGAGCATGTGGCGCAAATCATTACATTTGGTACTATGGCCGCGAAAGCAGCAGTCAGAGACGTGGGACGGGCGATGAATGTTCCGTTTCAGGAAGTGGACCGGACGGCCAAGCTGATACCCAACCAGCTTGGCATTACGCTGCCGGAGGCGCTGCGCGCCAGCTCTGAGCTTAAGGAGGTATATGAGCGGCAGCCTAGAAGCCAGGCGATGCTGCAGATGGCGATGAAGGTCGAAGGCATGCCGCGCCATGCATCTACCCACGCCGCCGGCGTCGTTATTTCGCGAGAGCCGCTTACCCACTATGTTCCTTTGCAGTCTGGCGGCGAGCATAGCCCGTTAACGCAGTATTCCATGGAGCATCTGGAAGCAATCGGACTTTTGAAAATGGACTTTTTAGGTCTTCGCACCTTATCGATTGTGGAGCGGACCATCTATTGGATTCATGAGCTTTACGAGCAAGAAATCGACTTTCGCCAAATCGACGATGCCGATCCGCTTACGTATGCCATGATTGGCAAAGGCGAAACAACAGGCATCTTTCAAATGGAGTCCGCCGGCATGAGAAGGGTGCTGCGCGAGCTTAAGCCTACTCAATTCGAGGACATTATTTCGGTGCTTGCCTTGTACCGGCCTGGCCCTATGGAGTTTATACCGAAATATATTGCGGCCAAGCACGGCAAGGAGCAGATCGTTTATCCGCATCCTACGCTTGAGCCGATATTACAGGACACGTATGGCATTATCGTCTATCAAGAGCAGATTATGCAGATTGCTTCGACGATGGCTGGCTTTTCGCTTGGTGAGGCGGACCTGCTGCGCAGAGCGGTATCCAAAAAAAATCGTGAAATTTTGGATGAGCAGCGCGGCCATTTCGTAAGCGGAAGCTTGGAAACCGGCTATTCAGAGTCTGATGCTAATCTAGTGTACGATATGATTGTACGGTTTGCTGATTATGGCTTTCCGCGCGCGCATGCCGCGGCATATGGCGTGCTTGCCTTTCAGACAGCCTGGCTGAAGGCGCATTACCCTATAGCGTTTATGGCCGCGATGCTGACGTCTGTAACGGGCAATTTCAGAAAAATAGCTGAATACGCCGATGAATGCCGGCGGATGGGCTTTGCTGTATTGCCGCCTGATATTAATACAAGCTTTGTTACGTTTACACCTGCTGAAGAGGGGATACGCTTTGGACTGGCTGCCGTGAAAAACGTTGGTAAGCAGGCAATCGAAGCGCTGCTGCAGGCCAGAAGCGAAAGAGCTTTCGACAATTTGCTCGATTTGTGCAAGCGGGTTGACCTGCGCGTTGTGAATAAGCGGGTGCTTGAGTCGCTAATTCAGGCAGGCGCATGCGACAGCCTGCCCGGTCATCGCTCGCAGCTGCTTGGCGGGCTGGAGGAGATGATAGAAGCAGCTCAGAAATGGCGCAAGGAAAGCGAGGAGCTGCAAATTGAATTGTTTGGCCTGGAGGAAGTGCAGAACTGGGATGTCGAGCTGCCCGACGTAAGGCCGTTTTCTCTAAGCCAAAAGCTGGAACTGGAGCGCGAGCTGCTGGGCATGTATTTATCCGGTCATCCGCTTGACGACGCAGCGGCTCTTCTTGACCCGCTGGAGCTTGACAGACTCATCGATTTAAGCGATGCGGCGGACGGATCAATTGCTGTTATTGGCGCTATGGTGGCGGATCTCAAGCCATTTACGAATAAGAAAGGCAACGCGATGGCTTTTCTCAGCCTGGAGGATCGCGTCATGCGCGTGGAGGGCGTTGTTTTTCCAGCAGTATGGAAAAGAACCGCCGACAAGCTGGCGAAAGGCGAAATCGTCATTGTTCAAGCGACGGTGCAGCATGAAGAAGAGGATTACAAGCTGCTTATTGAGCAAGTGCTTCCGATAAGCCCTCATGATCCGGCGCTTGACCAGAAGGTACGCCAACTGAAACGGCAAGCGGACGCGCGCGGTGCACGCGAGCGCTCAAGCCAGGATGCTGCTGGAAAAGCTCCGATGAAGGAAAGCGCAAGCAGCCAGTTGCGTCAGTCACCACAGCAGGATTTGCAGGCGGGGAAGCTGCAAGAAAGAAGCAGGGAGCCAGACCGCACGCAAGAGCAGGCCAAAACGCGCAAAGATGCAAGAAAGTTATTTATAAAAATTACAGCAGAACATGATTATCCGGAACAAATGCAGCGTCTCAAGCAACTGCTTACGAGCTATGGCGGCGAGCTGGATACGATATTGTTTTATGAGCATAAGCAGCAAATGATCGCCCTTAATGAACAATACCGCGTCAGTCCGTCCCAAAATTTAATAGCAGCCATCGAGCACTTGCTCGGACAAGGCACTGCAGTTATAAAGTGAAAAATAAAGCTTCTTCATGCACAATCCAACATCTCCTAGCATAAGCATAGAGATACAAGCAGCGAAAGAGGGATGATTGGATGAAAGAAATAGAGAAGCTATTGGAAAAACGCGGCGTTGCTTTGCAGGATATGGTTGATATCGTGTTTTCGTTGCAGCATCCTTATAATGCGAATTTGACTAAGGAAGAGTGCTTGAACAGCATACATTCTGTCATTGCCAAGCGTGAGGTGCAGTATGTATTATATACGGGCATAGCACTGGATGAGCTGGCGGAGAAAAAGCTGCTGCCTGAGCCGTTGCAATCGATTATGGAGCGCGATGAATCGCTTTATGGCGTAGACGAAACGCTCGCGATGGGAATTACGAATGTTTATGGCATGATTGGGCTGACGAGCTTTGGTTATTTGGACAAGGTCAAGCCAGGAATTATTCAAAAGCTGAATAATAAAGGCAGCCATATTCATGTGTTTTTGGATGATCTCGTCGCAGGAATCGCAGCGGCAGCTTCAGCTAGAATTGCACATAAGGACCCAAAAGCGCAGTTATATCATTTGCCCGATTCGCTATGACTATGTTATCATTGTGTAATATATGACCATTGACGGGAATGGGTAAGTTTGAATGGTACGCTTTGCTTTAGCAAAGTTTCAGGGGGTACTAAGATGTGGACAGTAATTTACATCGCGCCGACGGCTAAAATGGCAGAGAATATCAATAAGAGGCTTACGGAGGAAGGTTTTTTAGTGAAAATCCGCCCCGTCAATCTGTCTAAACAGCAATATGAGATTCTTGTGCCGTCAGGTGAACTTGAAGAAGTTCAAGAAGTTTTTAATGCAATTATGCGGCCGTAAAAGAACATAACTATTGCTCCTTGAGAGGTGTCAAAGTGCAAATTAAGGACTTATTTTCGAAGAAAAAATATGCAACAATTCCATCGGGAAGATCCAAGCGAGACATACCTGAAGGATTAATGAATAAGTGCGCCAAATGCGGCACCATTCAGTACAGCAAGGAACTGGAAAAAAATCTTAAGGTATGCTCCTCCTGCGGGCATCATTTTCGTTTGAGCGCTTTCGAGCGCATCGCTATGATAATGGACGATGGACATTTTGTAGAGTACGATCCAGACATGGAGTCTTTGGATCCGCTTGAATTTCCGGGCTATGTCAGCAAGCTTGAGCAGCAGAAGAGCAAATCGGGCTTGCGAGACGGGGTTGTTACGGGAGAAGGCGCAATCGGAGGCTTTTCTGTCGTTGTAGCTGTCATGAGCTTTGACTTCTTCAGTGGAAGTATGGGTTCAGTTGTAGGCGAGAAAATTACTAGAGCGATAGAAGCTGCTCATGAGAAGCGTCTGCCGCTTATTATTTTCTCAACCTCGGGCGGCGCGCGCATGCAGGAAAGTATTTTGAGCTTGATGCAGATGGCAAAGACGAGCGCAGCATTATCCAAATTCCAAAGCGACGGCGGTCTCTTTATTTCAGTCTTTACCGACCCGACGATGGGCGGAGTGTCTGCAAGCTTTGCGAGCGTAGGTGATTATATACTTGCTGAGCCTGGCGCTTTGATCGGATTTGCGGGCCGTATCGTGATCGAGCAAACGATTCGCCAGAAGCTTCCTGACAACTTTCAGACGGCGGAATTTAATTTACAGCATGGGCAGATCGACAAGGTCGTTCACCGCAAGGATATGAAACAGATGCTAACGAAGCTGCTTGATATGCACTGTGTAAGGGAGGGAGCGACTCATGGCTAATGAGCTGCCATTTGAGAAGCCAATTAACGATCTGCGTCAAAAAATTGTTGAGCTGAAAAGCTTAAGCGAAGACAAAGGGATCGACTTCACAGAAGAGATTTTACGGCTGGAGGAACGCTGTAAGCAGCTGGAGCACGAGTTGTATAGCGAATTGACCGCTGCACAAAAAATGCATATGGCTCGTCATCATCAGCGCCCTACCTCGCTTGATTTTATTCATAGTATTTTCGAAGATTTTATCGAGCTGCATGGCGACCGTTTGTTTGCGGACGATCTAGCCATTGTAGGCGGACTAGCTAAGCTTAATGGGGTGCCTGTTACCGTTATCGGGCATCAAAGAGGTAAAGATACACGCGACAATATTGCCAGATTTTTTGGCAGTCCCCATCCGGAAGGATTCCGCAAAGCATTGCGACTAATGGAGCAGGCTAACAAATTTAATCGCCCAATTATTACATTCATTGATACTAAAGGCGCATATCCTGGCAATACTGCTGAAGAGCGGGGACAGTCAGGTGCTATTGCTTATAATTTACGTGAGATGGCAGGCTTTGGCGTGCCTATCATTTGTGTCGTTATCGGCGAAGGCGGCAGCGGCGGCGCGCTCGCGCTCGGCGTGGGCAATCGTGTTCTGATGCTTGAAAATGCGATTTATTCTGTAATATCTCCAAATGGAGCTGCTTCCATTCTGTGGAAGGATGCCTCGAAAGCGGATCAAGCGGCGGAGGCTATGAAAATTACAGCGAAGGACTTGCTCGAGTTTGGCATTATCGAGCAAATTATTGACGAGCCTGAAGGCGGAGCGCATCGCGATTTGGCTTTCCAGGCGGAACAGGTGAAAACTGCGGTATGGGAGCATCTTCAGGAGCTGCTTGCAATGGACAAGGCCCAGCTTATTGAAGACCGTTATGAAAAATTCCGCAAGATTGGCTATTATCAGGTTGTAACTTCTGAGCCGATCCCGCAGCAGCATGAAGAAGCGATCAGCCACGAGGATGAAGCCGAACAGTCGAATGACACAGGTACGGAGACCGTGCACACGACCTTAACATAATCTAAATATGTCGAGTCTTCGAATCTTTGTACTTATCACTGTACAAGCTTTATGAATCGTGTAATGATAGAATTGAAAATGAATCTAAAGGTATGCAACGGAGGAAATAACAAATGCGCAAAACGAAGATTGTTTGTACAATTGGACCTTCCAGCGAGTCGTTGGAAAATACGAAAAAGCTAATTCAAGCAGGAATGAACGTAGCGAGATTGAACTTTTCGCATGGAGATTTCGAAGAGCACGGCAACAGAATTAAAAACATTAAATTTGCTAACGAGGAAATGGGAACTTCTGTAGCTATATTGCTTGATACAAAAGGCCCAGAAATTCGTCTAGGTTCTTTGAAAGAAGAGTATGAGTTAATTCAGGGCGAAGAAGTTACGCTTACAACAGAAGAAATTGTCGGCGATAACAAGCGTATGCCTGTAACTTATAGCAACCTGCCAAATGATTTGACAGTCGGCGCTACAGTTCTCATTGACGATGGCTTGATTGGTCTTTCGGTTGAGCGCATAGAAGGTACGGAAATTTATTGCCGCGTCATTAACAGCGGTCCTGTAAAAAGTAAAAAAGGCGTGAATGTTCCAGGCGTGAAAATTTCATTGCCAGGCATTACTGAAAAAGACGCGAACGATATAATTTTCGGCATCGAGCAAGGCATCGATTTTATTGCGGCATCCTTTGTCCGCAAAGCAAGCGATGTTCTTGAAATTCGAGAATTGCTGGAGCGTCATAACGCAAAGCATATCCAAATTATTTCTAAAATCGAGAACCAAGAGGGCGTAGACAATCTGGATGAAATCATCGAGGTTTCTGACGGACTTATGGTAGCCCGCGGCGACCTTGGTGTAGAAATCCCGCCAGAAGAGGTTCCTCTAGTTCAAAAAAATATGATTAAAAAATGTAACCGCGCAGGCAAGCCGGTTATTACAGCTACGCAAATGCTTGATTCCATGCAGCGCAATCCGCGCCCGACACGTGCGGAGGCTAGTGACGTTGCCAATGCGATCTTTGACGGTACAGATGCGATTATGCTATCCGGTGAAACAGCTGCCGGCAAATATCCGGTCGAGTCCGTACAAATGATGGCTCGCATTGCGGAGCGCGCAGAAACGGCTCTTGAGTATCAGGAAATTTTCTTGAAGCAAGCTAGCGCGCAGCAAATGTCTGTAACAGAATCAATCAGCCAATCTGTAGCGAATTCTGCGCTTGAGCTTGATGCTAAGGCAATTATTACCTCTACTCAAAGCGGATTTACTGCTCGCATGGTTTCCAAATACCGTCCAAAAGCTCCAATCATCGCTGTAACTACTGATGAAAAAGTTATGCGTCATTTGGCGCTTTCATGGGGTGTAATGCCGCTTAAAGGTACAGATGCGGATACGACGGATGAAATGTTCGAAATTGCAGTTAAAAACACGCTTGCAACAGGCCTATTGAGCCTTGGCGATACAGTAGTGATTACAGCTGGTGTTCCGGTTGGACGCGCTGGCACTACTAATCTGATCAAAATTCACCACATTGGCGAATTGCTTGCAAAAGGTCAAGGTATCGGCAGCCAATCTGCAACAGGCAAAATTGTCGTTGCTACTAACCCTCAGGAAGCCATCGAAAAACTATCCAAGGGCGACATTCTTGTAGCGGTTTCTACGGATAAGGATTATATGCCGGCGTTCGAGAAAGCTGGGGCAGTTATTACAGAGCAGGGCGGAATTACAAGCCATGCTGCAGTATGCGGACTGAACCTTGGTATCCCGGTAATTTTAGGCGTTGATAATGCAATAGAAATTTTGAAAGACAATATGGAAGTAACGATTTACGGAGAAACAGGCTTTATCTACTCCGGTCAATCAAAAGTTATGTAATCATATACCCAATCGAAAGTGATTGGATTTGCAAAGCTCTCCTGTTCATCTAAGATGCGGGAGAGCTTTTTTAAATTGCACGAATTTATAACACAACTTTCGGTGCGACCAAGCCTAGGTTGTGAAGGTTAGCAGGTGGAAATCCTGCTTTAATTGTGGGCAACTATTAAAAAGCAATAAGAAAGGGGAAACGGAGAGCAAGAATGGGAATGGAGAAGCGTCAGCGTCCGCCTTTGTAGGCCAATTCTATCCTAAACAGGTTTTATTTATTAAGAAAAATTGGACTACAACAGCGGTCGTAATCCCAATCTTGATCGCAGTGGCACCCCTTTTTATTGCTTGTTGCCATATCTACAATTAACCGATAATCTTTGCTGCCTCTAAATTGCGATTTTGGGCGTAATAACAGAACGACTGACCAGTTAGTTAGATAGACAACCGATATATCGGGGATAAGGCAACACATAATTTTAGTTAATAAATTTGAAATAGCACCGCCAAATTTATTATGATAGAAGAAGATGGCGGAAGGAGGCATCAAACCGGCTATGGCAACGAATTGGCAACTGCACCCGCTGCGGGTGCGCTATCAGGAAACGGATCAAATGAGTGTCGTTTTCCATGGCAATTATGTAACCTGGTTTGAAATTGGACGAACGGAATGGATTAGAAGCAATGGTTTTTCCTATAAAGAGATTGAGAAGCGCGGCTTGCTGCTGCCGGTAATAGATTTACATTGTAAATTTATTATGCCCGCTAAATACGATGATCAAATTATTATTTGCACTCGAGTAACGGAGTGCAGCCCATTGCGCATTCATTTTGAATCGCAGATTAGAAGGATCGGGCAGGCATCTGATTATGAGCAGTGGAGTTTGAGCGGCAAGGAGCAGCTGCCGGGCGAGCTGCTGGTCGAAGGCGGTACGAATCACGTTTGGGTGAATAGCAGCTTTCAGCCAGTAAGGCTGAGCAAGGCTTGGCCTGAGCTCTATCAATTAATGAAGGATATTACAGGATAGGCGGTGGCATTATGAAAAAATGGTGGTTGCTGCTCATCATTATACTTCCAGTTACCGAAGTATGGAGTATTGCTCAAATGAGCAATTGGATAGGCGGATGGCTTACACTTTGGCTTCTGCTTGCGATAGCTGTTATCGGCATTTACAGCATTCGCGTATTTGGCGCCAGATCATGGCAAGCCATGATGCAGCAGTTTGCAAATGGGAGTCCGCCGGGATATGCGATGCTGAACAGCATATGCATAATAGTTGGATCTGTATTGCTGATTATTCCGGGCTTTGTGTCTGATATCATTGCAATATTGCTGCTTATGCCGATTACACGTCCGATATTTAAACGCTTCATGCTTGTATGGATTGAGAAATGGATGCGCAGCGGCAAATTTATGATGATGAGACGTTAAAAGGATTGGAAGAACGTGCTTGGACAGTTTTTCAATGGATAATGAGAGCAAACCTGGGGATAATGAGCGCAGCTGACAAAAGCGATTCAAATAAGTAATGATGCTGATAAAGCATTTTTATAGTGATATTGTTCACTTCATTGTCAAAATCATTTATTATTAAAGAGTTGAGAACAAGCACATTCACCATAATGTATTAATTACAATGAGTATAAAGGAGAGAGTACGATGACAGCAACAAAAGGTCTTGAAGGAATTGTCGCGGCAGCATCATCCATCAGCTCTATTATAGACGGAGTGCTCACCTATCGCGGAATCAATATCGATGATCTAGCAGAAAACGCTTCCTTTGAAGAAGTGGCGTATTTGCTTTGGTATGGCAAATTGCCGAATCGTGCCGAGCTTAATCAGCTGCAGCAGCAGTTGGATGAGTATGCAGTAATCCCGCAACAAGTAATTGATCAAATTAAATTATATCCAAATGGAACAAATTCTATGGCCGCTCTTCGTTCAGCTGTTTCCAGCCTGGCACTTTATGATGAGGAAGCGAACGATATGTCTGCAGAGGCTAATCAGCGCAAAGCGATTAAGCTTCAAGCAAAGCTTCCAACTGTTGTTGCAGCATTTGCTCGTATCCGCGAAGGCAAAGAGCCGGTTGCACCGAAGAAAGGCGTATCCATTGCTTATAATTTCCTTTACATGCTGACTGGCGAGGAACCAGCGGAAGTAGCGGTTAAAGCATTGGATCAAGCGCTAGTGCTTCATGCTGATCATGAGCTGAATGCATCCACCTTTGCTGCTCGCGTAACGGTAGCTACGCTGTCTGATATTTATTCAGGAGTAACTTCAGCTATTGGCGCGCTAAAAGGGCCTCTACACGGCGGTGCGAATGAAGCGGTTATGGTTATGCTGGAAGAGATCGGTTCTTTTGATAACGTTGAGAGTTACATCAACAATGCCCTTGCTAATAAAGTGAAAATTATGGGCTTTGGTCATCGCGTTTACAAAAACGGCGATCCGCGCGCAAAGCATTTGCAGCATATGTCCAAGGAGCTTGGCAAGCTGAAGGGCAATATGGACCTATTCAATATGTCTGTTAAAATCGAAGAGCTTGTAACAGGCCAAAAAGGACTGAAGCCAAACGTAGATTTCTACTCCGCTTCTGTGTACACAAATCTTGGTATTCAGCGCGATTTGTTTACGCCAATTTTTGCAATTAGCCGCGTTTCCGGTTGGACGGCACATATTCTTGAGCAATATCAAGATAATCGATTGATTCGTCCTCGCGCAGATTATGTAGGACCTTCGAATGTGAAGTATGTTCCAATCGAGGATCGCTAAGCGGCGTCTGCCCAAAGGGCGGCGAAGCTTTTATCCTTGAGCAGTATTAACTGCAATAACGTTAAACATGTTATACTAGTATAGTATGTTAGCTTTACCACAATGTTTAGGAGGAATTTATTCATGGCTAAGTTCGAGAAATACGCTTTGCCGACTGAAGGCGAGCAAATCTCTATTGACAACGGTGTACTGCAAGTACCTAATAATCCTATCATTCCTTTTATCGAAGGCGACGGAACAGGCCGCGATATTTGGCGCGCTTCCAAGCGTGTGTTGGATGCAGCTGTAGAGAAAGCTTATAGTGGTTCCAAAAAGATCGCTTGGTACGAAGTATTTGCAGGCGAGAAAGCATTCAATGAATTCGGCGAGTGGCTGCCAGCAGATACGCTTACAGCAATTCGTGAATATATCGTAGCTATCAAAGGTCCTCTTACTACGCCAATCGGCGGCGGTATCCGTTCTTTGAACGTTGCGCTTCGTCAAGAGCTTGACCTATACACTTGCCTTCGCCCAGTACGTTATTTTGACGGTGTACCTTCACCTGTTAAACGTCCTGAGCTTGTTGACATGGTTATTTTCCGTGAAAATACAGAAGATATTTATGCAGGTATCGAGTATGCAGAAGGCTCTGAGCAAGTGAAAAAAGTAATTGCTTTCTTGCAAAATGAAATGGGCGTTAACAAAATCCGTTTCCCTGAAACGTCTGGTATCGGCATTAAGCCAGTATCTGCAGAAGGTTCAAAACGTCTTGCACGTGCAGCGATTGAATATGCAATCAAGCATGGCCGCAAGTCTGTTACTTTGGTTCACAAAGGCAACATCATGAAATTTACAGAAGGCGCGTTCAAAAACTGGGGCTATGAAGTTGCAGAGCAAGAATTCGCTGACAAAACATTTACATGGGGCCAATACGACCGCATTAAAGAAGCTGAAGGCGTTGACGCTGCTAACAAGGCGCAGGCAGAAGCTGAAGCAGCAGGCAAAATCATCGTTAAAGATGCGATTGCTGACATTGCGCTTCAACAAGTACTTACACGTCCAACGGACTTCGATGTTATTGCAACATTGAACCTGAACGGCGACTATCTATCCGATGCGCTTGCAGCACAAGTTGGCGGTATCGGCATCGCTCCTGGAGCAAATATTAACTACTTGACTGGACATGCTATCTTTGAAGCGACTCATGGTACAGCTCCGAAGTATGCGGACAAAGACGTAGTTAACCCAGGTTCAGTTATTTTGTCCGGCGTAATGATGCTTGAGCATCTTGGCTGGCAAGAAGCTGCTGACCTTATCTACAAAGGTATGGAAACATCGATCAACAACAAAACTGTAACTTATGACTTCGCTCGCTTGATGGAAGGCGCAACAGAAGTGAAGTGTTCCGCATTCGCTGACGAAATCATCAAAAATATGTAGTAAAAGCCCGGTAAGCCTGATGATTGGCATCGATTCGCGGCAATAGAAACTTTCGCATCAGAAGCTGCTTGAGCAAAGGCAGCTTCTGATGCATCGTTGTCCACCATCCGCGAACCGGGACATGGCACAGGCAACATTATTGCGGGAGGAACTTACTGATGGCAATTAAACGTAAAAAAATCACAGTAGTCGGCGCAGGCTTTACAGGTGCTACAACAGCGCTTATGCTTGCGCAAAAGGAACTTGGAGATGTTGTGCTTGTAGATATCGCTCCGCTTGAAAATCCTACAAAGGGTAAAGCGCTGGATATGCTGGAAGCGACTCCTGTTTTAGGCGTAGACGCAAATATTACGGGAACAGCAAATTATGAGGATACGAAGGATTCCGACGTCGTTATCATTACTGCTGGTATCGCTCGTAAGCCGGGCATGAGCCGTGACGACCTTGTGAATACGAATGCAGGCATTGTAAAATCTGTTTGTGAGAATGTAAAGGCAACAAGCCCCGACGCTTATGTAATCATTCTTAGCAATCCGGTTGATGCCATGACTTATGTAGCGTTCCAAGCGCTTGGTTTTCCTAAAAACCGCGTAATCGGCCAATCAGGCGTTCTTGATACTGCTCGATATTGTACTTTCATAGCACAAGAGCTGAATATTTCAGTGGAAGATGTGCGCGGCTTCGTGCTTGGCGGCCATGGAGACGATATGGTGCCACTTGTTCGTTACTCCAATGCGGGGGGCATTCCAATCGAGAAGCTAATTCCAGCTGACCGGATTGAAGCGATTGTACAGCGCGCTCGTGTAGGCGGAGGCGAAATCGTAAATCTTCTTGGCAACGGAAGCGCATATTATGCTCCGGCTGCTTCTCTCGTTCAAATGACAGAAGCTATTCTTAAAGACAAGAAGCGCATTATTCCAGTGATCGCTTACCTTGAAGGCGAATATGGCTATGACAACTTGTTCATGGGAGTACCGACGATTATCGGCGGCGACGGTATTGAGAAAGTATTGGAGCTTGATTTGACTGCTGAGGAGAAGGCAGCATTAGATAAATCTGCTCAATCCGTTCGCAATGTTATCGATATTGTTATAGCAGGCCAATAATTTTGTAATTAACAAGGCTTAAGGACCCTGACTGTAAGTAGACAGGGTCCTTTCTTTTTGGAAGCCGACCGAAGTTCATGCAAAGGAGGGTGTCTAATGCTTGAACAGGCTAGAACTGCGCTCAAACAAATATATGGCTATGATTCTTTTCGTAAGGGCCAAGAACAAATTATTGAAAGTGTTTTGCAGTATGAAGATGTGCTTGCGATACTGCCGACCGGAGCAGGAAAGTCTATTTGCTATCAAATACCTTCGGTGCTGCTGCCTGGAACGACGCTGGTTATTTCGCCGCTAATATCGCTGATGAAGGACCAGGTAGACAGTCTAAGGCGAGTAGGGGTCAGCTGCGCTTATTTGAACAGCTCTCTGACAGCCGCGGAATATCGTTCAGTAATTGAACATGCCATTCAAGGGGAATACAAGCTGCTTTATATAGCACCCGAGCGTTTGGATGCCCCATTATTTCAACAGCTGCTCGATCAATTGCATATACCGCTTATTGCTATAGACGAAGCCCATTGCGTATCGCAGTGGGGCCATGATTTTCGCCCAAGCTATCGCCAATTGGCTGCTCGCATAGGACAATTGCAGCAGCGGCCAGGCATCGCGGCGTTTACAGCTACGGCGACTCCTGAGGTAGCGCGGGATATAAGCAGTATGCTTCGCCTGACAGAGCCGAAAATTTATGTTACTGGCTTCGCTCGTCCAAACCTGAGCCTGTCAATTGCAAATGCTGATGATAAGGAACGCTATTTGCGCAGCTTTGTGATGGAGCGAAAGAATAGCAGCGGTATAATTTATACGGCTACCCGCAAAGAGACTGAGGCTGTTTATGATAGGCTGATCAGTTGGGGGATTGAAGCCAGCAAATATCATGGCGGCATGAGTGATCGTGACCGCGAGACGTCGCAGGAGCAATTTCGGTTTGGCCAAGTAGCTGTAATGGTTGCAACAAATGCTTTTGGCATGGGTATAGACAAGCCTGATGTGCGATACGTCATCCACTGGCAAATGCCAGGCGATGTGGAATCGTATTACCAGGAAGCAGGCCGGGCAGGGCGTGACGGAGAGGAAAGTGATTGCGTGCTGCTGTTCAGCGCTTCTGATATTCGCATACAGCGCTTCCTTATCGAGCAAGGCACCGGAGAAACTGAGCATAAGGCGATGCAGCAGGCGAAGCTGAATACAATGATTAATTACTGCCGGACAGAAAGATGCCTGCAGCAGTTTATAGCTGATTACTTCGGCGAATCTGCGGTTGAGCCTTGCGGCAAATGCAGCAACTGCCTGGACGAAAGTGAATCTGCCAATCGGACGGAGGAGGCCAGAATGGCTCTTTCCTGCGTAGGCAGAATGCGCGGCCGTTTCGGAGTGACGATGGTAGCCAAAGTTCTTAAAGGATCACGCGATAAAAAGCTGCTGCAGCTAAGACTGGACGAGCTAAGCACTTATGGGCTGATGCGGCATGTATCCGAAAAGGAAATTACAAATTGGATCTATTGGCTAATTGCAGAAGGCTATTTGCGCCTTAGCGAGGGTCAATATCCGACCGTAGCGCTTACAGCCGCTGCGTTGCCGGTGTTGGAGGGCCGAAAGTCCGTCCATCAGCGCACCTCCGCAGTTATAAAGCATGCTGTCAGCACGGCTGCAGCAACGCCTGCGTTTGAAGCGCTTAGAAGCTGGCGTAAAGATCGGGCAGCGGAGGAGCAGGTTCCGCCGTTTATTATTTTTTCAGATGCTACGCTCAGGGAAATTGCCGCAGCGCTTCCCGGTTCGTTGGAAGATCTGCTCGGCATCAAAGGGATTGGAGAAGCAAAGGCGTTTAAATATGGTCCTTCCTTGCTGCCGCTAATAGCACAGCTTGGCTCCGCAGAAGGCAGCAGAACCCAGTCTTTGCCTATTTCGGGTGCTCAGCGAATTGGAGTCACTCCGGCTATGGCTGGACAGGCAAAAGAAAGTATGAGCGACCCAGACAATGCAACTAGCCAAAGTCATGTATTATCTTTGCAAATGTTTAATAACGGAACAGAACTGTCTCAAATTGCAGAAGCCAGAGGCTTGTCTTTGGCCACAGTGGAAAATCATTTGCTGCGCTGTTCAGAAGAAGGCTGCAAGCTCGAATGGGGCAGGCTTTTGACAACTGAACAGGAGATTCTAATTATAAAGGCTGTACATGATCTGCAAACAGACAAGCTGAAACAGCTGAAAGAAAATCTGCCAGAGGATATTACCTATTTTCATATTAAGGCAGCCTTGCAAAAGGCAAGAGAAGAGCAATAATGGCAGGGCAACAGCTTATTGTAACGCTTTATTTGAAAAAAAATATGATTCTGATAAACTACAAGTAGATGTGATTAGAACATAGGAGGAATAAAAATGGGAAATGCAATGCTATTTTTACACGTTTTAGGAGCAGTAGGAATGGGCTTCTATTTAGTTATGCCGTTTTTGATCGGCAGAGCTACCAAGCTTGCAGGCGGCGGACAAGGCGGGCTTGCTGACGGCATGATTACAGCTAACCGTTTTGCTCAATATTTTCTTGTTTTGCAACTGCTTACAGGCGGGTACTTGATTTCCAAGGCAGAGTATTCTGTTTTGTGGATGGTACTGATTGTTGTATTGTTCCTTGCCATTGCAGCAGTTGGCGGAATTATGGCCAAACCGCTTAAAGGCATTAAAGCTGCTATCGAGAGCGGCCAAAGCGCAACAGCTAATATTAACAAGGCTCGTACTATGAGCTATATCGTTTGGGTTTTATTTATTTTAATTCTAGTATTTATGAAATATCCAATGTATAGATAAGACATAAGAAAGTCCAGTCCAGACAGTTATGGGAGAAGCTGCTGGATAAGATATCAGCTAGCTTTAGCAAAGGCGTAGCAGAGGATTAGGGGGATCAGATCGTGCAACAATCATCACCGGATATTGTAACATTTGGAGAAACTATGGCGCTGTTTATGCCGGAATCGCACAAAGCCATTGAACGCTCTACTACTCTTGAGCAAGGCTTCGGGGGAGCGGAGAGCAATGTCGCTATCGGACTTGCCAGACTGGGCGTTTCAGTCGGCTGGTTCGGAGCTCTCGGCAATGACCCATTCGGTACTATCATTGTAAAAACCTTGCGCGGCGAAGGGGTTGACACCTCGCGCGTAATTCGCAGCAGTGAAGCTTCAACTGGCATGATGTTCCGAGAGCATATAGCTGGCAGAATGGCGGTTCATTACTTCCGCAAGCATTCCGCTGCAAGCCGTATGCAGCCAGAGGATTTGGATGAGGAGTATATTAAAGGCGCGAAGCTGCTGCATATTACTGGCATCACGGCAGCACTGAGCGAGAATTGCCGCCAAACCGTCACAAGAGCGATAAAAATTGCGAAGGAAGCTGGCGTCAAAATCAGCTTCGATCCTAATTTGCGCCTTAAGCTGTGGTCCATTGAAGCTGCACGCGATGCATTGCTCCCGCTAGCTGCAGAGGCGGATTATTTCCTGCCGGGCTGGGATGAGCTGAAGCTGCTGTACAATACGGAAGATTACGAGGCCGTCAAGGAGCAGCTTAGAAAGCTTAAGGCCGTTTCTATTATTAAAGGCAAAGATGACGCGACAATCGTGCTGGACAAGCATTCCGAACAGGCTGTTCCATTTTATAAGGCTGATCAGGTAATCGATACTGTAGGCGCAGGTGACGGATTTTGCGCAGGCTTCCTTGCAGGCATTTCCAAAGGCATGTCTGCTGTGGAAGCGGTTAGACTAGCAAGCATCAATGGCTCCTTAGTCGTTCAAATGCGCGGCGATTGGGAAGCTTTGCCGGAATGGTCCGTTGTAGAGCAATTATTATTAGATAAAGCTTGGGTGGAACGTTAACGATGACAGATCATTCCGCTTCAAAGGGGCAGCGGCGCCGTGAGGCAATTATGCAGCATCTGCGGCAGCATGGACGAATTACAATTCAAGAAATTGTTGAACTGTTTCAATGCTCCGAAGCTACTGCCCGCAGAGATTTGGACCAGCTAGGCAAAAGTCAGCCTATTATTAGAACGATGGGCGGAGCGCTTCATGAAGGGCTTGGAACGCTGAGAGAGCTTCCTTTCTCCGAGAAGGAGCGGCTGTCTATTCTTGAGAAGGAAAGAGTTGCACAGCTGGCTTCTTCGCTGATCAACGAAGGAGACATAGTCGGCTTATCTGGTGGAACGACCAACTTTCTGCTGGCCAAAATTTTAAAGCAGCGCAAAGGAATCACAGTCGTTACCAATGCTGTCAACATTGCCATGGAGCTGGCAGGCAGCAGCATTCAAGTCGTTGTGGCAGGCGGTATTATGCGTCATAACAGCTATGAGCTGTGCGGTCCTCTTGGAGAAGGAATGGTTGCCCAGCTGCATATTGCCAAAATGTTCATAGGTGTCGACGGCATTTCTGCAACGGGCGGCATTTCAAGCTACTCTGAGCAGGAAGCTCATACGGCCAAGGCTCTGATGAAACGCTCACAAGCAACCTTTGCTTTGTTCGACCATACGAAAATTGATCGCACGTCTCTATTTACGATTGCCCATTTGTCTGAGCTGCATGCCGTTTTAACGGATACAGCAGTCAAGGGTGAGCTTGCTGCGGCATTGACCGCTAATAAGGTGCGAATATATACTACGGATTAAAAGAAGGGGTGTTCCGAAAGCCTGGTTAAGGCTTTTGGGACACCCCTTCTTGATTCATTTGTTTATCCTTGAAATTTTACTTGGTAAAAATCGTGCGGCCCTGCACCCAGGTTTGCTGTACGTTATACTCATTGTCCAGCCATACCAAGTCTGCTCGTTTGCCCGTTTCAATGGACCCGGTTTGATCAAATATGCGCAGCTCGCGCGCCGGATTTCCGCTTGCCATACGGCTGATTTGATTCAAATGAAGGCTCGTATTATTCGCCAAATAGCGAATAGCTCTATTCATAGTCAGGCTGCTGCCAGCCAGTGCATTGCCTTCCGTCAAGCGTGCAGTGCCATTGCTGACTGTAACTGCCAGGCCGCCAAGCTGGTAATTGCCGTCCGGCATACCTGCTGCTTCAATAGCATCTGTTATAATAATAACTTTATCAAGCGGCTTTGCGCGCAGCATCAAATTGATAGCAGCAGGATGGACATGCTCGCCGTCCGCAATTATTTCACAATAAATGCGATCATCAGTCAGCACTGCACCTAGCGTGCCCGGCTCACGGTGATGAAGTCCACGCATTGCGTTGTACGTATGAACAGCGTGAGCAAGACCAGCATCAGCCGCAGCCTTCAGCTCGGCATAAACAGCGTCAGTATGCCCGCAAGCAACAATTATGCCTTGCTCGCTCAGCCATTTGATCGTTTCAATTGCTCCTGGCTTTTCAGGCGCCATCGTAAGCTGTTTGATTTGATCAGGCCAGTTGCTGTTCCATTCCTTCACCCATTCTACGGACGGGGGATGAATGAAGCTGGGATTTTGCGCGCCAGGCCACTTTTCACTAATAAAAGGCCCTTCCAAATGAACGCCGATAAGTTCAGTATAAGGCATCTCTGTACTGCGATATTCAGTTACTGCAGACAATACAGCTTCAATCGCTTCCTTGGAAGCGGTCATCGTCGTAGCAAGCATAGCCGTTGTTCCGTGAGCTGCATGGAAGGATGTAATAGCGTCGAAGCTTTCGCGATTCGCATTCATAAAGTCGCCGCCATTGCCGCCATGAACGTGAATGTCGATAAAGCCAGGCATAAGCAAGCCGCCGTTGCCATCAAGGACAGGCAGGTCCTTCTCATTTGCAAAGGAGGCATATTCCGATTCAGACAAAATGTGCTCAATTTTGCCGTCGGCAACTATGACAGCGCCTTTCGTAACAGCTTCCTCTTGAACGATTTGTACGTTGTTAATAATCCAGCTTGTAGTATTCGTAGTCATTAGACCAACATCCTTCCAGCTTCTCGATCCAAAAGTACAGTAACATTAGCATGCAATTGCAGCAATGAAGCAGGAACCTGAGTCGTGATCGGGCCTTGAAGAGCTTCCTTTACAATAGCAGCCTTGTCTGCTCCTCTGACGATAAGCAATATTTGCTTAGCTTTCATAATTGAACCGATTCCCATTGTCATTGCGTGCTTCGGCACCTCGTCGATTGAACTGAAGAAGCGTGCATTGGCTTGCAGCGTTTTGTCATCAAGCTTAACGACATGCGTTTTATTGGATAAAGAGGTATCAGGCTCATTAAAGGCGATATGACCATTATGTCCAAGTCCCAGTAATTGAATATCAAGCGGCTTCTCATCAAGCTTTCTCTCAAAGTTTGCGCATTCTTCTTCGGCATTTGGAGCCATTCCATCTAGCAAATGAATATGTTCAGCTTGCAAATCTACATGGGAGAATAAGTGCTTATGCATGAAAAAGGAGTAGCTCTGCTCATTGTCAGGAGTAACGCCAACATATTCGTCAAGATTAAACGTATAGGCATCTTTGAAGCTGACTTTACCTTCTTTATAGCTTTCAACAAGATTATTATAAAGTCCGATTGGGGTTGATCCCGTTGCGAGACCTAGAACAGCATCTTTTTTGCGAGCAAGCAATTGTATAAAAATATTTGCTGCATATTCATCCAGCTGCAGCTGTGAATCGAAAATTCTAATTTCCATGTCGTAATACCTCCAGCGAAATGTTGTTAGTTCGAAATGAAGAAGCTTTTTGCCTAAAGGTGAACAATTCTTTCTTCCTCTATGAATAGTTTAATCCAATTAGAGAAAATGCACAATAAAATGATTGAAATAATCATTTTGATGAATGTAAAAATCAAAGACTTTGAAAATACTTCTTTCTACAAACTAATGATAGGGCTTGAAACAAGCATGAAAGGGAATTATATGCTATGCTTAAATAAGAAATCATGAGAATTATGAGAGCATATAAATGTATAATTTGGACAGCTGGAATCGGAGGGATGCGGCTTGAGCGAGCAGCAGATGGCTATAACAGCCAAAAGAAAAGCAGAGCATATTCGAATCTGCTTGCAGGAACAGGTTAACAGCAACGGGATTTTAACAGGCTTTGAACAATATAGATTTAAGCACAACGCATTGCCCGAGCTGGCCTTTGATCAAATATCGCTGGAAACAAGCTGGCTGGGCTATCCATTAAAAGCGCCGTTATTGGTCAGTTCCATGACCGGCGGCACGGATGAAGCGGGAGCCATTAATCGCAGGCTGGCCATTGCGGCCGAGGAGAGAGGCTGGGCAATCGGGCTGGGCTCGATGCGCGCTGCCCTGGAGGATGAAGCGCTGGCCGCATCGTTCTATATTCGCAAGGAGGCGCCTTCCGTACCGATTATTGCCAATGTCGGAGCCGTTCAGTTGAATTACGGTTTTCAGACGGATACATGCCGCAAAGCTGTGGATATATCGCAAGCTGATGCGCTTGTTCTGCATCTAAACAGCATGCAGGAGGTTTTTCAGCCGGAAGGCGATACGGATTTTAGCAGCCTGTTAGTTAAAATTGAAAAGCTTTGCGCTGCGCTGGACATTCCGGTAGGGGTAAAGGAAGTAGGCTGGGGAATAGATGGAGCTGCTGCGAGTAAACTATATGAAGCTGGCGTTTCCTTTATCGATGTTGCCGGCGCAGGCGGAACGTCTTGGAGCCAGGTAGAAAAATATCGCACGAACGACCCGATGCGCAGGCTGGCAGCAGAAGCCTTCGCTGATTGGGGCATTCCAACAACAGCATGCATTGCTGAAGTAAGGCAAGCAGTGCCGGAGGCGACAATTATAGCAAGCGGCGGGCTTCATACAGGCGTTGACGCTGCCAAGGCGATTGCGCTGGGAGCTAATTTGGCCGGCTTTGGCAGAGCGCTTCTGCCGCAGGCTGCACAGGGAGATTCGCAATGGTCTGTCCAGCAATTAATTGCGCAATTTGAGCGTATCGAATTTGAACTGCATGCAGCGATGTTTGGAATAGGAGCAGGGACAATAGAAGAGCTTCAGCTGACGAGCAGGCTGCAACGTTATATATAGAAAGATATGAAGGACGATTTAGGACAAGGAGCGGGCTTAGGCAATGAAACCATGGTATGAACAAAGCTTTGGCAAAGATTATATGATTGTATATAAGCATAGAGATTGGGAGCAAGCAGATCGCGAGGTGGCCAAGATGGCTGCTTGGCTTGATCTTCCCAATCATGCCAAAGTGCTTGATATTGGCTGCGGGATGGGCCGGCATGCAGTAGCATTGGCGGCTTGCGGCTATCAAGTAACGGGGGTAGATTTATCTGATACTTTATTGGCGGAAGCAAAAGAAAACGATGATGAGAAAGAAATCGAATGGATGCATGGCGATATGCGAAGCTTACCTTTTGAGGATGGGAGCTTTGATGCGACGTTGAACTTATTTACTTCCTTCGGTTATTTTTCAGCTGAAAGTGATAATATTGCTGTTATGCGGCAAATTCGCCGTGTACTAAAGCCAAACGGTCTCTTTCTTATCGATTTTTTAAATCCTGATTATATTGTACAGCATTTGATTCCTTATTCGGAGCGATTTGAGCCGGAGCATGGGGTACATATAGAAGAAGTCCGTTCGATTCGAGACGGCTGGGTTCAAAAGGAAATAACCGTTTATGAGCCGGGCAAACGCGATAAGGCGCGTCAGTATTTGGAGCGGGTTCGACTCTATTCGCTGGACTGGTTCGAGCAGCAGTTCAAGCATTTGGATTTAAGACTGGAACAGCTGTACGGCGATTATGACGGCTCGGCCTACAAAGCGGGCTCCTCCAAAAGGATGATTATGGTGGGCAAGTCATGCTGAGCGCTGTTACGGAATTACATCATAATTGGAAGCTTGTTAAAGTGCCGCTGCCGTTTTCTTTGAAGTGGGTGAACAGTTATATCATTCCTGACAGCAGCGGCTATACGATCATAGACCCCGGTCTGCGGACAGATGAAGCAATTGGACTGTGGGAGAAAGTGCTTGAATATCTGAACATAGAATGGCATGAAATAAAGATGATTATCGTTACTCATCAGCATCCCGATCATTATGGTTTAGCTGGATTTATGCAGGAACGATCAGCAGCGCCCGTATTTATGTCCAGCCGTGCGCATCAATATGCCCGCAGACTATGGGGGACTGAAGCGGAAAGCGATTATAACGACGCACTGCTAGCGCTGTTTGCCAAGCATGGCATGCCGCAGCATTTGTTGCAGGCGATTGACGAGAATCTTGGCGAGTTCCGCTCGAGAGTGCTTCCTCATCCGGAAGTTACTTATATTCAAGCTGGCGATACCATTACGTTTGGAGATCGGCAGTGGCTGCTGATTGATGCGCCCGGCCATGCTTTTGGTCAATTGTGCTTATTTAATGAGAAAGAGCAAATCATGTTCTGCGGCGATCAAGTGTTGGACCGGATCACGCCCAACATAAGTATTGTGCCAGGCGAGGAGCAGGACCCTCTGCATTGCTTTTTAACGAGTCTCGAGCAGTTGAAGCAGTATAAGGTTCGTCTGGCATTGCCCGGACATAGAGATCCTATTGTAAACTTTGCTGAACGCATTGAACAACTGCAGCAGCATCATGCCAGAAGATTGGATAAAATGCTTGAGCAGCTGCAGGCAGGCAGCTATACTGCGTTTGAGTGCTGCGAGCTGTCCTTTGGCAGCCATCTGCGGCAAAATGCTCATAACTTGCGTTTTGCCATGGCGGAAACGCTCGCGCACCTGGTCTACCTGGAGATCAGGAAGGAAATCGTAAGCGAGCTAAGCGATGAGCAAATTATTTATTATACATCTGTCAAATAAAATGTGCTCTGCAAGTGCTTTGTAAGCCCGGCTAAATCTAAATAGCCGGGCTTTTTTTAATGTAATGAACATCAGCTCCCGACAGCCTCACTAGTTGGTCGGACGTTCCGTTATTACCCCCATAATCGCTGTTCTGAGGAAGCAAAGTGACAGACGTTCCGTTAAAGGACAAAAAAGTCGGGTATATGTGTTGAAAATGCCCCCTTAAAGGAACCTCTGTCCGTGAAAAGTAAAAAACATCGTTTTTTGGACGATTAACGGAACGAGTGTCCACGGGGAGACAGAAGGATGGGATAAACTGTTGGCATCTGTTATCAGAAGAGGCGAATGCACTATTTTTACACATAATAATAGAAATATACAAATATATATTGCGTCATATATAAATATATGTTACATATTAAATAACAAGTTTGCTTCATATATAGCATTTAATCAAAGAAAAAGTGTATCGAATTATCATTTTGTTTAATTTTGTTTAAATATGTGGACAAAAAGAACAGGAGTGTTGGTCATGGAGAGAGAGCTGGCATTGGAAATTGTAAGGGTTACTGAGCTTGCTGCGCTAGCATCGGCGCCGTGGATGGGAAGAGGCGATAAAAATAGTGCGGATGGAGCAGCTACCTCGGCTATGCGTTCGATGTTTGATTCTGTCTCAATTCAGGGCACTGTAGTGATTGGGGAAGGGGAAATGGATGAGGCGCCAATGCTTTATATTGGCGAGCAAGTAGGCAATATGATAGGACCGGAGGTAGATGTAGCTGTCGATCCTTTGGAAGGGACAGAGATTGTGGCCAAGGGGCTCAACAATGCAATGTCGGTTATTGCTGTTGCCGGCAGAGGCCAGCTGCTGCATGCTCCTGATATGTATATGGAGAAGCTGGCCTGCGGTCCTGCCCTAGTAGGCAAGTTAAGTATTGCAGACCCTATTGAGAAAACATTGCAAAAGGCTGCTGAGACATTGCATAAAAAGGTGTCGGATTTAACTGTTATGATTTTGGACCGACCAAGGCACGAGACTCTTATTAAGCAGCTGCGTAAAATTGGCGTGCGAATCAAGTTTTTAACGGATGGAGATGTGGCGGGGGCTATGGCTCCGGCATTTCCGGAAGCAGGCATTGATTTATATGTTGGCTCCGGCGGCGCTCCGGAAGGCGTGCTGGCAGCAGCTGCGCTCAAATGTCTGGGGGGCGAGCTGCAAGCAAGACTGATGCCTGCGGATGGGTCGGAATATGAACGCTGCTTGAAGATGGGGATTGAAGAGCCTTACCGTGTGCTTACTATGGATGATATGATCGGCACGGAGGATGTTATTTTTGCAGCGACCGGAGTTACGCCAGGTGAGTTTTTGGGAGGAGTCCAATACTTTTCCGACGAGCGGGCAGAGACCCATTCTATTGTGATGAGAGCGAAAACTAGAACGATTCGGTTCATACGCTCCATTCACTATTTGCCCAATAAATCGTTGTTGCTGCAAAACCAGGAAATTAAAGATGACAGAGAAACTAAACATAATAGAAATGCAATAGATGCAATAGATGCAATAGATGCAATAGATGCCAAAGATGCCGAAGATGCTGTAATTCAACAAGGATAGCAGCAGTGATCGCAGCAAAGAATCAAGTAAAGAAAACACTTAAGAAATATGCATAAGCTTTTAGATTATGATACACTAGAGGAACAAATGTTCTATTCATGTGAGATCATAATAAGGAGCTATTATGACTGAACTATATACTATTTCACTATCGGTAAGACAATTGGCGGAGCATGTTTATCGCAGCGGCAGTATCGATATCCGCTCTAATGCGCTGAATGCGCTGCAGGAGGGAACAATCGCACATCAGCGTGTCCAAGGATCCTATAAGGCGCAGGATGAGAAAGAGCGCTATTTGAAGACGACTGTGGAGATTGAAGATGAGCTGTTGTTTATTATCGATGGGCGCTGCGACGGCTTGCTTGCTACAGAACCGGCTACAATTGATGAGATTAAGTCGACAAATGGGAATTTGGAGCTTATTGAAGAAAATACATATCCTGTTCATTGGGCGCAAGCGATTTGCTATGCCTATATGTTTGCCAAGGAGCAAGATGCGGCCTCTATGCTCGTTCAGCTTACCTACGTCCAGAAGGAAAGCAAGCTGGAGCGCAGATTTGTACGCGAAATGTCATATGAAGAGCTGAAAGCATTTTTTCTGGATCTCATCCAAAGCTATATGCCCTTCGCCAAGCTGCAGCGATCACATAATGAGAAAAGAAATTCAAGTGCTGCAGCATTAACTTTCCCGTTTGATTCTTACCGGTCAGGACAGCGAAAGCTGGCGGGTGCAGTATATAGAACGATCGAAGAAGGCGTGCGTTTGCTTGCAAGAGCGCCGACTGGCACAGGCAAGACGATCTCAACCTTGTTCCCTGCGATAAAAGCGATCAGCAGCGGGCTGCTGGAGCGTATTTTTTATTTGACGGCACGCACTACAACGAGAGTGGCAGCTGAGTCTGCGCTATTGCAATTGAAAGCGGGAGGTCTTTATTTGCACGCGGTTACTTTAACCGCCAAGGAAAAAATATGCTTCCAGGACGAGGTACGCTGTGAGAAGGAGCATTGTCCTTTCGCGAACGGCTACTACGATCGCATCAATGGAGCCGTACTTGACATATTGACGAATGAAACGATTATGACCCGTCCTATTATTGAGCAGTATGCTTATAAACATCAGGTGTGCCCCTTTGAGTATTCATTGGATATTGCTTATGCAGCGGATGCGGTTATTTGCGACTATAATTATATATTCGACCCGCGTATTTCATTAAAGCGGCAGTATGCAGAAATGAAAAAAAAGACAGCGCTGCTTATAGACGAAGCGCATAATCTTGTAGACCGTGCTCGTGAAATGTATTCTGCGGAGCTGAGGAAGGCGCCATTTCTGGCATTGCAGCGCGAACTGAAGGGCGTGCATGCGGAAGGCTATGCAGCTGCAAAAGCCGTTAATCAGTTTTTTATTGCGCTGCGCAAGGAAAGCGAGAATTCCATAACGATTTCATCGCAGCTGCCGAGTGAGCTGGTGGAACTGGCAGAGGCTTTCGTGCATGCTGCGGAAGCAGCCCTGTCCAGCGGGATTGGATCCAATAGAAATGAAGCAGAACAGGGAGGCAGTCAGCTGCTGGATGCATATTTTGCCGCGCAGCAGTTTGTCCGAACGGCAAAGCTGTTTGATGAGCGTTATGTGGCTTATTCAGAGCTAGGCAGAAATGAAGTAACCTTAAAGCTGTTTTGCATGGACCCTTCAGCAATGCTGCGCCAAATGGGTAAAGGCTATCGTTCCCATATCTATTTCTCTGCTACGCTTTCGCCGTTGTCCTATTACATGGACATGCTCGGAGCTGAGGAGAAGGATTATACGTTGTCGCTGCCGTCGCCTTTTTCCAAAGAGCAGCTGGAGGTAGAGATCGTTCCTTTATCGACGCGCTATCATGATAGGGAAGCTTCTTATGAGCCGATTGCTAGGTTGCTTAAACGAACGCTGGCAGCGAGGCTGGGCAACTTTCTTGCCTTTTTCCCTTCATATGCTTATATGAATGCTGTCCATGAGGCATATATGGAACTGACAAATGCAGAGCATAGTGACGAAGTCATAATGCTGCAAACCGCAAGCATGTCTGAGGAGGAGCGGGAGCATTTTCTTGCTTCCTTTCAAGCAGGCAATACGCGCCCTCTAATTGGCTTTGCCGTTATGGGAGGCATATTCTCCGAAGGCATTGACTTAATCGGAGATCGTCTATCCGGTGTAGCTGTCATAGGAGTAGGGCTGCCTCAGTTAGGTACAGAACGCAATTTATTGCGTGATTATTTCAATAGGCAAGGAAAGAACGGCTATGACTATTCCTATGTTATACCCGGCATGAATAAGGTGCAGCAGGCCGGAGGCAGATTGATCCGCTCTGAGACTGACCGTGGCATGCTTTTATTAATAGATGACCGCTATTTGCTTCCAAGCTACCAGCAGCTATTGCCGGAGGAATGGAGACGCTGAACAGCTGTCTATGCTTTGTGTTGGCAAATCCTGATTTGTGGAACGATCTGTGCCAACAAATAAAAAGATCGTCTCTCTCGACCTGATAAGCAGGCGGAGAGGCGATCTTTTATTTGTAGTAGAACTGAACATGTACTCACGCGCTAAAGCTAACTGCATTTCATGTACTTAGATTTAAGTAATTCGGCTTTTTTGCGATTCTAAGGGGAAAAACTACATCTAGTTTGGCGCGTTTCGCACTATATCGGGTAATTCAATGAAACTAGATGCATGAAATACATGTAGAACCGTTTATTCGGTAAAAAAGGAGAAACTAGATACATGAAATGCATTTAGTTCCTTGTTGGGGCCAAAAAGCAAAAACTAGCTACCTGAAATGTATATAGATTCTTTTTTTGACCAAAAGAAGAAAGCAATTATTAGTCAAGCGGCGGTGTTGTTACGCCTTCCAGCTCAGCCTGTCTGCGGTGTGCCATGCGGCTAGCGGCAGAGGCGGCAATAGCGCCTACGATATCATCAAGGAAAGTGTGCACATGCTGGCCGTTTTTCGCATTTAAGTGTACAAGGATGCCAGGCTTCACTTTGTCGATATAGCCAAAATTAGTAAACCCGATGCTGCCGTAAACATTAACAATGGACAACGCCAATATTTCATCGCAGCCATATAAACTTTCATCATTTTTAATCATAGCTTGTAGCGGTGCCATCAGCTTGCCTTCTTCAGCTAAAATATCAAGCTGAATACCTGTCAAAACAGCATTTTGCACCTCGCGCTTTGATAGGACGGCATCCACATGCACGGTGCACATTTCTGGTGTAAGTCCAGGGAAATAGTCTTTTTGCAGAAAATGGACAAGCTCAGCAATCGCTGTTTTTGTTACTCCTCTTTGTTCAAGCAGCTCATAAGTAGCTGCAGCAACCTCTTTGCTATTCAACATATACTTTGCAGATTCACTCATTGTAAATCCCCCTCATTTTTTAATGGACAAATTGGTCTAAAACAGGGAAGGGCTCGTATACATATTACTACAAATAAGGAATTGTACAAAGCCGACAGGCAAAAATTGATTGGGGAGGATACACGATTATGATGCAGAACAAGTGGATTCGCCGCACAGCGCTTACAGCTGTGCTGGTGTTGCCGGTACTAGTAGCTGGGTGTGGCATTTGGAACAAGGGGAGTAAGGAAATTGACCCGCCGCAGGTGGAACTCGAGGATCAGCAGGAGGATGGAGCAAAATCAACGCTTGGAGCTGTCGACGTGGAAAATATGGAGGGAGCAGAGAATATAACGGTGTACCTGCAGGATCGCAACGGTTATTTGGCGCCTGTTTCCTTGCCTGCAGTACTGGGCTCTGAGGAGGAAGCTGGCCAGAGAGTGCTGGAGATGATGGTTGATAACGGCACATATGCAAACGTATTGCCTGAAGATTTCCGGGCGATGATTCCGCAAGGAACGCAAGTGCTAGAATATGAGCATAATCCGGAAACGCATATTGTAAAGGTTGATTTCTCAGAATCCTTTGCTGATTATAACAGCCAGGATGAGCGTGCTATTGTAGAATCTATCACTTGGGCGCTTACTTCATTACCGGATGTGCAAGGCGTAGAAATTTATCATGAGGGCGAAAGATTAGCTGAGATGCCTGCAAGCGGGATGCCGCTGGATCAAGTATTAACAAGAGAAATGGGCATTAATTTGGAGCTTGCAAATGGTGTTAATTATACAAATTCTTATCCGGTAACGTTATATTTTTCTTCGATGACTTATTATGACGAGCAATATTACGTGCCTGTAACCCGCTTGATTAATCGCTCTGATTCTACCGTGCATGCTGCTATGGAAGAGCTGATAGCAGGTCCTTTAAACAAAAAAGAACTTATTTCGGTTATAATGCCGGGTGTTGAAGTATTGAGCATAGAGGAAAAGGACGGTGTTGTAACGATCGACCTGGAGGACAGCACTTATGCGAGCGACAAGCCAGCTCCGTCTGAAATGCTTGAGGCGGTCGTCTTGTCATTGACGGAAAACACGGACGCCCAGGCTGTTCAAATCAAGCTGAACGGGCAAACAGACGTTGTTGATGACCGCAACCAGATTTATAGCAAACCGGTCAACAAGCCGTTGCATGTAAACAAGATTAAATCTTAACCCCTCTAATGCCAAAGCTGCGCAACTGACGCAGCTTTGGCTCTTTTTTTGCCCGATTGCTTCAGAAAGGTGCATTTCGCATTTTACTTTGTTAAAATAATAAAGATTAAAAAATCAGGAGGCTTTTATACATGCGAAATGACAAGCGGCAGTCCGATCAATTACGGGCCGTTTTAATAACAACAGATGTGAATAAGCACGCAGAGGGCTCAGTGTTGATTGAGGTTGGCGATACGAAAGTAATCTGCACAGCAACCGTTGAGGAACGTGTTCCCCCATTTATGAAAGGACAGGGCAAAGGCTGGGTAACAGCAGAGTATTCCATGCTGCCAAGAGCAACTCATTCTCGCAATCATCGTGAGTCGGCAAAAGGAAAGCTTTCTGGAAGAACAATGGAGATTCAGCGTTTGATCGGCAGAGCGCTTCGTTCTGTAGTAGATTTGCACGCATTGGGCGAGCGTACGATTACGCTGGATTGCGATGTTATACAAGCAGATGGCGGCACAAGAACAACTTCGATAACAGGAGCATTTGTAGCTCTCTCAATAGCAGTCCACAGATTGTCTCAGTCCCATTCCTTCACGAAATATCCAATTACCGCTTTCCTTGCTTCAAGCAGTGTTGGTATTATTAATGACGAGGCTATTCTTGATTTGAACTACGAGGAAGATTCCAGCGCGAAGGTGGATATGAATGTAGTTATGACTGGCAGCGGCAAATTTGTAGAGGTGCAGGGAACAGGAGAGGAAGCTCCATTTTCTCGCCAGGAGCTCAATGAGCTGCTTGAGCTGGCTGAATCTGGCATTCAACAATTAATTTCAATTCAAAAGGAAGTGCTTGGCGAAAGAGGCACGAGAATTGGGGAGGCTTCACAATGAGTAATGAGCAACTGGACTCGAGCCCAAAAACAATCGTTATTGCTACAAGAAACCCTGGCAAATTGCTAGAATTTCAGCATGCTTTGCAAACAGGCGATACGATTGTAACCAGCCTAGCCGATTATCCTGATATACCGGATATTGTAGAGGACGGCGATACTTTTGTTGCCAATGCGCGCAAAAAAGCAAAAACAATGGCTCTTGCACTTGGCATTCCTGTGCTAGCTGATGATTCGGGCCTTTGTGTAGATGCGCTTGACGGTGCACCGGGCGTCTACTCCGCGCGTTATTCCGGCGAAGGCGCAACTGATAAGTCTAATAATGACAAACTGCTGCATGAGCTTAAGGCCGCAGCTGCACATATAGAAGCCAAGGAAATAGAAGCATGGCCAGCGGACAGAAGCTTGCTGAGCAAGGCGCATTTCGTATGCGTGCTGTCCTTGTATGATCCAATCAAAGATGAGTTTATAGAAGCAGAAGGTACCGTTAGCGGTTATATTATGGACAAGCCTCTAGGTGAAGGCGGCTTTGGCTATGATCCGCTGCTATGGCTGCCACAGCTTGGGTGCTCTATAGCTGAGCTTTCAAAAGCGGAAAAGCAGCAGATTAGCCATCGCGGAGAAGCACTGAGGAAATTGCTGGCTAAGCTTGAAGGGCAAATGTAAGCTAATACATAAGTACATAACCCGGTTTGCGGCGTAAAGAAGCAGGAATAAAAAAGGGATATGTTGGGGGAAGCTACCTTATCACCTATTAGAAATGCAGGTTTATAAGGAGGCTTTGGCATGGAGCAGCACAATCACAACGAGCATAATAAAAAACCTTATTATGTGTCTGTACACGCGATGCAAATACTCGCTGATCCTAAGGCGGCAGATTACGAGCTTGAAATTATTGCTAGCGAGCAAGAAGTCATGCAGCTTAAGGAATTATTTGATGAAATGTATCATAGCGATAATGGTATAGCCTTGACGAGCTTTCTCACCTTTTTTGAGTCAACGCCCAGCTCGGAGCTTATGGATGATTATGATCGAATTATTAAAGAAATCTATTCCAAGCTTTATGAACACGGGACGGACGAAACTAGGCAGCATATTGAATCAATGAATATATTGTAATGAAAAGCCCATCGAGATGATGGGCTTTTTTGTGCAATTATAAGCATTAATAAGTTTTACTATAAACTTGGACGGCGGAGAAGTTTATCCTTGCGAGAAATTGATGATTTTTAACGCAATCATTAATTAGTATCACAATTCGTTGACAATACAAGTAGTTTCTTCCATCGTCCTGTCGCTATAATGAGTGTCACAAGCCAAGTATGAAAGGAAGGGAGAAAACGTTAATGCCTCAACCAAATAAAGCGATGGGCAAGGCGCTTCCGCTTGAGCAACGATCTTATTGGAATCGGCTGGCTGCTCAATGGGATATACAGCTGATGGTCATCCCTGCGCTGCTCATGATCTTTGTATTCCAATACATTCCTATGTATGGGGTGATGATCGGGTTTCAGGATTACAGCTTATTCAAAGGCTTTTTGGATAGTCCTTGGGTAGGGTTTAAACATTTCAGCGCTTTTTTCAATGATTCAGATTTTTCAAGGGTGATGCGAAATACAATCGTAATCAGTTTTCTAAAGCTGCTAATAGGTTTTCCGGCACCTATCATCTTGGCGCTTATGCTGAATGAAGTAAGAAAGATGTTTTTTAAACGCTTCATCCAAACGATCAGCTATTTGCCGCATTTTATATCCTGGGTAATCGTAGCCCAAATGGTTTCCTCCATGCTGTCCACCGATAACGGCAGTGTGAATATGCTTTTGGTCAATTTTAATTTAATTGAGGAACCGGTCAGCTTTCTTTCTTTGCCGCAGTACTTTTGGAGCATTCTCGTTATGGCCGATGTATGGAAAGGAATCGGATTCGGATCGATTATTTATTTGGCAGCGATTGCAGGCGTCAATCCGCAGCTTTACGAAGCGGCATCGATTGATGGCGCCAGCCGTTTTAAGCAAATGTACTTGATTACCATACCGACTATTATGCCGGTCATCATTATTTTTATGATTCTTGCTATCGGCAATTTGCTCAGTGCCGGCTTTGAAGATATTTTGCTGCTGGAATCCCCGGCTATTCGTGAAGTGTCTGATGTTATTGATGTTTATGTTTATCGTATCGGCATTCAAAATCAAAGATATTCCTATGCGACAGCGATTGGGCTGTTCAAAGCGGTTATCAGTATAGCATTGCTGGCTGCTGCCAACTACGCTGCCCGCCGAAGCGGCAATAGCTTGTGGTAGTAGGCTTGCGGCCAAGAAAGGATGATCAGCTATGATGAAGTTAAGCGGCGGGGATAAGGCTATGTATATCGTAATCTATACATTCCTATGCCTGCTCGGGTTTGCTACCTTTTATCCCTTTTGGAATTCAGCTGTTATTTCGGTCAACAATGGCGCGGACACCGCATTGGGCGGGGTAACCTTCTGGCCGAGAAATTTCACTTGGGATAATTACCAAATTGTATTTAAGGACAGCCGCATCGTCGACGGGTTTATCATTTCCGTTTTGCGGACGGTTGTAGGAACGTTCCTGTCCATTATAGCTACAGCAATTTTCGCATATGGCATGTCCAAAAAAAATTTGATGAACAAGAAATTTTATATGGTTATGTGTATTTTTACAATGTACTTTAGCGGCGGTTTAATCCCGTATTTCCTGCTAATTCGTGAGCTTGGCATGATGGATACTTTTTGGGTCATGGTTATACCAGGAATGATTAGTGTATGGAATATGATTATTTTCAGAACTTTTTTTCGAGGGCTTCCCGATGGGCTGGAGGAATCAGCGAAAATTGACGGTTGCACGAACTGGGGAACACTTTTCCGAATTGCTCTGCCGCTGTCAGGCCCGGTAATTGCTACGTTATCTCTATTTACGGCGGTGTATCACTGGAACGATTGGTTTGCACCAAGTATTTTTATTAATAAAGCAGAGCTGCTGCCTATTCAAACGAAGCTTCAGCAAATATTGAATTCCAACATTATGACTGAGCAAATGTCGCAGCTCAATTCAGCTGCAAAGTCTGCGATGTCGCGCATGAGAAGCAATGTGACTACTAAGTCCCTATCGATGGCTACGATGATGGTCGCCTCAATCCCGATCATGCTTGTTTATCCGTTTGTTCAGAAATATTTCGTAAAAGGCGTTTTGATAGGTTCGCTTAAGGAGTAGTTTGAAGCAAATTGCTTTGAACATATAACAAAAAAATGAAAGGGGATATTTACAGATGAACAAAATGAACAAAATGAACAAAAGCTTTAAGATTTCACTTGCCGTCATCTTTGTTTTTACGATTATATTAACAGGCTGCAGCAAAGACAGCGGATCAAACGAGAAACCAAATACAAGTCCTGCTGCGACGAACGTGAACAAGGATGAAGAGGAAAAAGGCTTTGTACTTGGGGAAACACCAGTTGATTTTACCTTTTATGGCCATTATGACTGGTACACGATGTACCCTTGGGGTGAAGATGCAGCGACTGCCTGGATTAAAGAAAATAAAAAGGTAACGGTAACAAGTATTCCTTCCGGCAACAACGCTGAGCAAAAGTTAAGCACGATGATTGCTTCGAAGTCTTTGCCGGACGTCATATGGCTGGAACGCGGCTCCGATGTGGAGAAGCTGCGCGAAGCCGGCATGCTGGTGCCTTTTGATGATTGGCTGGATAAGTACCCGAATATGAAAAAATGGGTTGGCGAGTCTACGATTGATTTACTTCGCTCTCCAGACGGTAAACTTTATCAGTTTCCGAATTGGTATACAACACAGCCTAACGGAAATTCCGGCTATGTCGTCAATAAGCGTATTTACGAAGAGCTTGGCAGCCCTAAGCTGGAAACCTTCGACGATTTGTACAGCTATTTGAAAATGGTAAAGGAGAAGTATGGTTCAAGCGTTACCCCTTTTGATCCGGGCATAGAACGCCAAGGAATCGAGCTGATGGTATCTGGCTTTGCAAATGATTTCCCTAAAACTTATATTAGTCAGCTTGCGGTGCCAGAAAACGATAAGCTTACTTCATTATTCGTAAACCCTGTTTTCCGCGAAATGATGGTTTTTGCCAACAAGCTGTTTCAAGAGAAGCTGATTACGCATGATGCCTTAACGCAGACAGAAGATCAAGTGAAGGAGAGAATGTATTCCGATCGCGTAGCTGTATTTGCTGCCTCAACCCCTACAGAGATTGCTGCGCTTGCAGATTCGCTCGTAAAGGAATCAAATCCGAATCATCCAGGCTATATGATGATCTGGCCGCTTCATAAGGAAGGCGTCGATAAAAACAAAGTGTGGCCGGGAGACTGGGCGAGTGTTGGCTGGAACGTAAGTGTTATTACAACGAATCATAAAAACCCTGAGCATATTTTTGCATTTTTAGATTGGTACACGGGAGAAGAGGGACAGCGCACGATATTCTGGGGTCCTGAAGGCTTGTACTGGGAAGGCACAAACGAGGAAGGCGGACCGCTATTTAATGATCGTTACTTCTCTGAGAGCGCTAAGGTTGCCGAGCTGATGAATACGACCAACAACTTCCAATGGAATGGAAATACAGTCTTTATCGATACGCGCAAAGCTGCAATTGAGCTTACTTTTCCGGAAGAAAAACGAAATTGGGAAACGAGATGGCAGACAGAAATTACTTGGAAAACGCAATTTAACGCCTCGGCATTTGTTAATTTGCATCCTTTTCCAGATTCAGATGAAGGAATTATTGAGCAAAAAATAGAAGATATTTACACGGAATCCTTCTCCAAAGCGCTATATGCCAAAAACGAAGAAGAAGTGATTAAAATTTTAGATAAAGCCGAGGCAGATGCCCAGAAGGCAGGATATGAAAAATTGCTTGCTTTCCAAACTAAAATTTGGCAGGAAAATTTAAAGCTATTAAGCCAATAGTGCTTGAACTTCAATAGGATTGGGGGGGCTCCCCCCTAATCTCTTTTAACTTCACATAAATTGCTTATTGAGGTGAGTGCATGGCATATAAAATTGTTATCGTGGACGATGAACTGCTTGATTTGCAAGCGCTGGAAGTGTTTTTTCCTTGGAGTGATTTAGGATTTGAAGTTGTGGGAGCCGTTAACAGCGGCTTTTTGGCGTTGGAGCTCATGAATGAACACACTATTGACCTCCTAATAACAGATATACATATGCCGCTTATGACTGGACTGGAGCTTGCCAGAAAAGCGATCGATAAGCAAAGTGATCTGCGAGTTATGTTTATAAGCGGTCATCAGGAATTCAATTATGTCAAGGCAGCTCTGTCATTGCAGGCCAGCGGCTATTTGCTTAAACCATTTGATGATGATGAAGTGAAACAATCCTTGCTTTCGATTAGAAGCGAGCTTGATAAAGAAAGAATGAGACGTGAAGCCGAGGAAAATTATAAGCAGCTAATTCCCAAGATACAAAAAGACTTCTGGCAAATACTGTTGGAGGACCCTGCCAATCCACAATATATGCATACATTTAATGAAATCGAAGAACAGCTTCAATTATGCTGGCCGATCCAAGTAGCTGTCTTGGAGCCTGACGATTTGGCCTGGAAGCTCAATCACTACTCGGAACATGAAAAGAATGAATGGATTGCTATTTTTCGCAAATACACCTATGAGGCATGTCAAGAAAGAAACATTAATTATGTAAGCAAAATAGGGGAGCATCGCCTCGTGATCCTGTTGGAAAATTGCCTGTCAAGAGGTGTAGATTTGCATGATATGAATGATAGGATACAACAAGAGCTGCCATTTTCAATTACAGGCGGCATAGGAGAAGCTGTTTATTGTAAGGAGAAGCTTCGAATGTCCTTTAAACAGGCTGCAGCAGCGCTTGATCACAAAATGTTCGCCGGAAAAGGCAAATGGATTGCCTACTCCGACATACCGTGCTCTGAGAAAATGCATGCAGAGCATTTGGACATTCAATTGGATACGTTGCTTGAATCTGTTGCTAATTACGAGCTCGTTAAGCTGCATGATGAGCTTGCGGTTTTATTTCGAATGACTGCGCAATGGTCATCGCGGTTTACCGTATACAATTTTGTTTTGCATATTGTGATGAAACTGCAGCTGTTTCTGCATCAGGAGAATGAAGACTTGTTTAAAATATTGAATCTTGAGCTGAAGGATTTGGACGTGTTGCTTCGCTTCGAGACGATCAATGATATTCAAAGCTGGCTGAGAAGAAATTTGTATGAAATATCCGAGCTTCTTAACCAAAAACGTCAAAATAAAAACAGCCGTTTAATCCGAGATGTTATGGATCACATCAAAGAGCATTTGCAGGAAAATTTGACTCTGCGGCAAATGGCGGATCGCTTCACTTTCTCTCCTAATTATTTGGGTTTGCTGTTTAAGGAACAGACAGGCAAGCATTATAGTGAATATGTAATCGAGCTGCGGATGGTCAAGGCGGCAGAGCTGCTAAAGGATCCTACGATAAAAGTATATGAGGTAGCGGACATAGTCGGGTATCGCTATTTGCCTTATTTCAGCAGACAGTTCAAGAAGAGCTTTGGCATGACCCCCAATGAGTATAGAAAACAGGTATAAGTTCAAGATTTGATTCCAAAGGAGAGCTGATATGGAGCCGCGACAAAAGCTGCGATTTATACCGATAGGCTACAAAATGATGCTTTCTTACTGCTTGCTTATTGTGGTTCCGCTAGTTACTGTCGTTGCTATAGCCAGCACGATCTATGTGACTTCTATTCGCGAACAAACAAAAAACAATATTAATGGCACTTTGCAGCAAATAACGGACAATATTACATATAAGCTGGATGCGGCCATTCATACCTCCAGGCTGCTGTATCATGATTCTAAGCTCATATTCATTTTAAAACAAAAACATGAGGGTTGGGATGAGTATGATAATACAGCTAATTATTTGTTGCCGAAGCTGCAGGATACTATAAAATCGTCCAATTTACCGGCCTTGCTTTCCTTCTACATCCATAACAAAACACTTTATGAAGTGTACAGCCTAAAAAGGATAGCTGTACCCTATGTATTAACCAATGGCAGCTTTGACTTATATTATATTGATCGGATAAAAGACACAGCTTGGTATATGGAATTTCCTGCGGAGGAATACGGGCATACGATGCGTTGGGCTCAAATAGAGGATGATGCAGAGCATGGTTTAATATCGTTGCTGCGGCGTGTAGTTGATGTGCGAGAATTTAGAGACTTCAAAGAGCTGGCTTTTATGAGAATTACATATAATCTGTCGGATTTATTTCATAGCGTGGACAGCGAAAAAATTGGCGAAGGAAGCTCCATCTATATCGTGAATGAGCAGGGAGAGATTGTATATTCCTCTGGGGAACTGCTGCTTGCGGCTCCAAATCAGATTGACAGCGATTATTATAGTGAGCATATTGTGCTTGAAGAAAGCCTGCCTTATTTGAACTGGAAATTGATAACGCTTATTCCGACTACAATTATAGAAAAAGATATTGACCAAGTGCGTACGGTTACGGTAATTGTCGGCATCGCTTGTTTAATTGTGTTTATTATGGTCGGCTATTTTTTAAGCGGTTATTTCTCAAAAAGGGTTGGGAAAATTGTGTCGGTGCTAAGCGCATTCCGCGAAGGGGAATTTCACAAGCGGATGAACTATAAAGGGAATGACGAATTTGGCATGATCGCCAAAGCGCTGAATGATATGGGAAAGGATACCGAAGCGCTCATAGACGAAGTTTATTTGACGAATATTGAAAAAAAGGAAGCAGAGCTGGAATCCCTGCAATCCCAGATTAATCCCCATTTTTTATATAATACGCTGTCTTCCATCAGCTCGTTGGCTAAATTCGGCGAAGTAGAGAAGCTTAACCGCATGGTAATCGATCTTTCCAAATTTTATCGCCTAACGTTGAATGACGGGAAGCACCTAATATTGCTGAGGGATGAATGGGCGCAGGCGCAGGCTTATATTAATATTCAGCGGACGAAGTATGGCGAGCAGCTGCAAGCCTGGTACGACATAGATCCCGATGCGCTGGATTGTGAAACAATCAAGCTGATTCTCCAGCCGATCATTGAAAATGTGTTTGAGCATGCCTGGACGGAAAGCGGCGTTAGAATGCGTGTCATTATTCAAAAAGCAGATAAAAAGGTTGTCATAAAAATAATTGATGACGGTTATGGCATGCATCCGGATACGATCCGGCAAATATTCGATCCTTTGGATCAATTAAACGTAGGCATCGGCATCCGCAATGTCGATCAGCGCATTAAACTTCATTATGGCAAGCCGTATGGCGTTTCTATCTTCAGCAAGCTGGGAATAGGAACAACCGTCTTGATCATCATTCCGGCAAATCCACCCATATCTGCAAAATAATTAATTTATATCAGTAATCGTTGATTATGCAAGTAGTTTAACTTGTTACGCACCTTCTATAATGAACATGCAGATCAAAAAATCATCTGTAATTCCAAGGAGGTGTCTATATGTTAGTCTCTATTTTTACGCGTGTAAAAAGCTTGAGAAAAACGTTGCTGGCCGGTCTAGCAGTGCTGCTGCTAGCCAGCTTGCCACAGCTGCCATTTGTACCGGGCGGCTTGGCAGCAGCGGCCAATGAAGCAAGGCCGTTTCCTCAGCAGCAAACATTTGCCGGCATCATTAAACCTAATCATGTCAGTCAGGCTTCACTCAACGCATCTGTTTCCTCCTATTATGACTACTGGAAAGGCAAGTACCTTAAAAATAATCTATCCTCGCTGCCAGGCGGCTATTATGTGAAAGGAGAAATTACCGGCAGCGCGGGAGGTTATACCCCTCTTGGCACATCCGAGGGTCAAGGCTTCGGCATGATTATTACCGTGCTGATGGCTGGTCACGACTCTCAAGCCCAAACCATATACAACGGATTATTCAAAACTGCGCGAGCGTATAAAAGCTCCATTAACCCTGCATTGATGGGCTGGGTAGTCGCAGATCATGTGAATGCTCAAGGAAATTTCAGCTCGGCTACTGACGGCGATCTGGATATTGCGTATTCGCTCATACTAGCTCATCACCAATGGGGCTCGGGCGGCACGATCAACTATTTGCAAGAAGCTAAAAATATGATAAATGCGATCAAGTCAAGCAATTTTACTACGAATAATCGCTTGAATCTTGGTGATTGGGACTCCAAGAGCGCTTTGAATTCCAGGCCATCTGACTGGATGTTCAGCCATCTGAGAGCTTTCTACGACGTAACAGGCGACAATACGTGGAACAACGTCATTAACACGCTATACACGACTTATAGCCAGGTAAGCAACAGCTACGCTTCCTCTACAGGACTTATTTCAGACTTTATTGTAGACAATCCGGCCAAACCGGCGCCTGAATGGTTTTTGAATGAATTTAAAGAAACCAATCAGTATTACTATAATGCTGCCAGAGTACCGCTGCGCGTAGTAATGGACTATGCCTTTTACGGGGAGACAAGAGCAAAGACGATTGCGGACAAGATTTCCGGCTGGATAAAAGGCAAGACTGGCGGCTCGCCTTCAGCGATAACCGCGGGTTATACACTAAGCGGCAATGCTCTGAACAGCTATAGCTCTGCCGTATTTACATCGCCTTTCATTTCTGCAGCAACCGCTAACTCTAGCCACCAAAGCTGGGTAAATGCCGGCTGGGATTATATGAAAAACGCGAAATCAAGCTATTTTAGCGACACTTACAATTTAATGAATATGCTTTTTGTTTCCGGAAATTGGTGGAAGCCCGCTCCTGCAAGCGCCTCCACAGGCTATACACTGGCAGTTACAGCCGACAGCTATGTACATGGCGGTATGACAAGTACCAACTATGGTACAGATACGACATTGACGGTAAAGAAAAGAGATAACAATTCTGCCTATGTGAGAGAAGCTTACTTGAGATTTAATAAATCCTCTGTTTCTGGAACGATTAATTCTGCTCAAATCAAGCTGTATGTGACTAGCTTGCATAGCAACACGCCGACCTTCCCTCTTAGAGCATATGGCATTCAGAACAACTCTTGGACGGAGACGGGAATTACGTATGCCAATCGGCCAACGGAAGCTGGAACCGCTTTGGGCTCTGCTACTGCCAGTGCAGCGGGACAGTATGTTTATTTGGATGTTACTTCCTATGTTCAGCAGCAATCAGGCAATCAATTGAATTTTAGAATCATAGGCTTGACCGAAGATTATGGGGCGGCATTTGCATCGAAAGAAAATACAACAGCCTCCAGACGTCCAGTTCTTGTTATTAACGGCGGTTAACGTTCGAGAGGAGAAAAATAATGCCCAGATTCAATCAATCAAATAAGCGGGGAATAGCGATACTGCTGGCAGCTATGCTGCTGCTGTCGAACCTGTTTGTAACCAGCAAAAACTATGTCAGTGCCGAATCCGGCACTGGCAGCAATCATACGATTGCAGCCTGGATGTCGCAGGGCGGCATTGTGAATGAAAATCGGATAGCCGGTGCCACGAGCGGATTATATCGCAATCTTGCCCAAATGACGGTTATCGGTAATGTCAAATATGACTCCGCTTCAGGGAATACGGGGTATGTTGACTGGAGAGAAGGCATTAATACAAAGTATTGGCTTGTTACACTATCTACTAAGAATTTCGACAATATTACATTATCCTCCGAGCAGCGCTCCGGTAACTCTGGGCCGAAGGATTTTGCTGTAGAAGTAAGTACAGATCAAATCCATTGGACGAAGGTGAAAGATGTAGTGCTGCCGCCTTCAAGCAGCTGCAATTCCGATGATTGCAGGCTTGTTGATCAGAAACTGCCGGAATGGATGAGCGATCAGGAGCAGGTTTATATTCGCTGGGTCATTCAATCGGCTGCTGCAGCAAACCCGCAAAGGGAGCTTGGCGAATGGGGAGTCAGCACGATCGATAATGTCATTATCAAAGGAAACGCGCTCGGCGAAGTGATCGAGCCGCTGATCGCTGTCAGCACAACGCCAGCTCATCAAGACAAGCAAGTGAACAAAGATACAGAGGTCGCAGTCGTTTTTAATAAGGAAATCACACTCCTTGATAACGGCATTCAAGTCGTAAATGGAAGCGATGAAGCTGTTAGCGGAACATATGCAACTATTGATGAGGCAAATAAGTCGCGTCTGATCATCCATACACCTCAGTTTGACTATGGAGAAACTTATACGATAACGATAAAGAAAGAAAATGTGCAGGGTATAGAAGGAGCAGCTCTTATTAGTGATTTTACCTGGTCCTTTACTTTGGCTGAATCGCCTAATAAGCCGAGGCTCGTAAACATGGCTTTCAATGGTGACCCGAGAACGAGTATTGCTTTTGCATGGTATACCGACCAAATGACTCCTACAGTAGCGGAAGTGATCGAGGCTGATAAAGTAACTGGCGATGTATTTCCTGATACCGGTGCCAAAGTATTTCGCGGAACAGAAGAAATTGTAAACACCTATTTGGTCGCCGGTGATCGTCAAACAGATAAGCGAACGGCATTTGTAAGCCACAAGGTCATTGCCGATGGTCTTGAGCCAGGGGTTACATATCGGTATCGCCTAGGTAATGGAGAGAGTGGTTCGTGGAGCAAGGTCGGCTCTTTTACGACAGATACCGCTGAGCATCAGGATTACCGCTTTATTGTAGGGGCTGATTCACAGGCCTCCAGCCTTTCCAATTTCGAAGCATGGGGCGATACGTTTAGAAAGGCTGTTCAATATATGGGGAGCCCAAAATTTTTAATTTCGGCTGGAGATTTAGTGGACAATGGCGATCTGGAGACGCAGTGGCAATGGATGCTTCAGGTAGCAGAGGATTCCTTGCTGCATGTGCCTTTCGTGCCTGTGCTGGGCGGGCATGAGGTCAATGATTATGATGGGGACGTTACGACGGACAACAGCAATTTTTATCATCATTTCAATGTACCGCGGCAAGTAGTAGCAGGCACTCATGAAGGCTCGGTATATTCTTTTGAGTACGGTGACGCTCTTTATATCGTGTTTAATTCACAATATGAAGGCGGATTGGCATCCAATGGCAAGGATATTGATTGGGAAGATCCGGAATTTAGAGCGCAAGTTAATTGGATGAAGCATACAGTGGCGAAATCGGATAAAAAGTGGAAATTTGTTTCGTTTCACAAAAGCCCATACGCCTCTGGCGATAATTCTGCGCTTTACGAGGACGAACGTGTTCAATTTTACCGTCAGCATTTGATTCCTGTTTTTGATGAGCTCGGTATTGATATGGTGTTTGAAGCCCATGACCATATGTATATGCGATCCTTCCAGATGTATGGAAATAAGGTTATCCCTGAGGATGAACTGACATTTGATGGAAATGGCCATGCCGTTAATCCTAAAGGAACGATTTATTTAATGCCGAATGCACTTGGCAATAAATTTTATACGAAGCAAGAATATTTGCATGAATTTGATGAAAACTGGAATCCAGTTATTAAAAAGGACGAGAACGGAAATCCGATTCTCTATGATCATTTCTTTGCCAATATTAACGAGCAGCCATTCAAAAAAATGTTTATCGATGTGTCCGTTACTAGTGATGTTCTGTCCTTTGATTCTTTCACAGCTGCGGTTGCTGATGAAGAAAAGGAGGGTACAGTCGGCAAAGGCCTATTTAAATATGATTCCTATGGTATTAAACGTACTGATTTAAAGCCGAACGCGCCAGCAAATGCGGCAGTAAAAGTAGACGGAACAGCAGCAACGATAACCTGGTCCGCGCCTGAAAGCAGCGATGAACCAATTAGAGGCTACCGCATCTACGAGAAAAACGACAAGCTTGCCGTTCATTGGAGCGAGTATATTGCTGCTGAACAGGATATGGCAGATTACAGCTTGGTTGTCCCACAGCTGAACCCCTCAAAAAAATATGATTTTGTTATAAAAGCTGTTGGCGCCAGAATGAACTCAATTGGCGTGGAAGTAACGACAATTGACGGGCCTGTGGAGCTGGAGCCGCCTTCAGCGCCAACTGATTTGTCCGGAACGGCGGTTTCTCAATTTGAAGTTAATTTGAAGTGGGCAGCTCCATCAGGAAACGTAGAAGTTTCCGGGTATCATCTGTATCGTGACGGCGTAAAAATTGCCAACCTGCCAGCGAGTGCAGCAGCCTATGCGGATTCAGGGCTAAGTCCAGATACGAATTACCTCTATCATGTTACGGCTTACAGTCCTGAGAATGTGGAATCCATGGCCAGCAACAGCATTGATGTAAGGACAAATACAGAGCCATCCAGTACTGGTCTAAACAGGCCGTTTCCGCAGCATACCGATTATGCAGGCAATAGCATCAAGCCGAATCATATCTCGCAAGCGGAGATGGATGCAACGGTTTTACGCTTATTCCAGGAATGGAAAAACAAATATTTAACTGAAAATCCATATGACGCATCGCAAAAGTATGTCTGGTATTCAGACGGAAGCTGGTTTGAGGAAGAAACGGATGAGGAAACCGGCATGACTTATATGCCGATTACGGTATCCGAAGCACATGGCTACGGCATGCTCATATTAGCGCTAATGGCAGGTCTGGAAGAGGATACACGCGATGATTTTGATGCTATGTTCCGTTATTTCAAGGCTCATCCAAGCGAAATCAATCCAAATTTAATGGCTTGGCAGCAAGGGGATACAGGAACTGCGATTATTGATATCAATGGAGTAGATTCAGCTACTGACGGCGATATGGATATTGCCTATGCGCTGCTGCTGGCTCACAGCCAGTGGGGAAGCTCGGGCGATGTTCATTACTTGAATGAAGCGAAAAAGTTAATTAACGCGATTATGGACGCAGAAGTCAATAAGACGGATTGGACACTGCGCATTGCGGATTGGGCTACTTCCGGCAAGTGGGCAAGCGCTACTCGCCCTTCCGATTGGATGACGCAGCATTTGAAGGATTACCGCCTCGTAAGCGGTGATAAGCGCTGGGATCAAGTGATAGACCAGACGTATGCCATATTAAACAGTCTATTTAAGACTCATAGCACAGAAACAGGGCTTATTCCGGACTTTGTTATTAAAGATGGCCAATCCTTTATACCTGCTCCGCCTTGGTTTTTAGAATCCGAAAATGACGGAGATTATTATTACAACTCTGCGAGAACACCATGGAGACTGGGCACTGATTATTTAATATCTGGCGAGAAACGTGCACTAGAACAGCTGACAACTATGAATAATTGGATTCGCGCCAAAACGGATCATACGCCTTCGAATATAAAAAGCGGATATACGCTTGACGGCGACACGGAGCTGGCAGAATGGGAGGATCTTACGTTCTCTGCCCCATTTATGGTAAGTGCAATGATTGATCAATCCAATCAGCAATGGCTCAACAAGTTGTGGGATTACAATGCTGCGCCAAAAACAGAGGATGAGGTATATTTCAGCAACAATATCCGGCTGCTCAGCATGATCGTTGCATCAGGGAATTGGTGGACACCGGCAATCGTTGACTATGAAGCGCCTGCTAAACCGGTTATTGATTACGCTAATGCAGTTTCTAGCTCGACGATTCAGCTGAAATGGCTGGCTTCGACTGATAATGTAGGGGTAAAAGGGTATAAAGTTTTCCGTGACGGCGTAGAAATTACAACAGTTGCTAGTCATGAATTTAAAGATACAGGCCTACTGCCAGCAAAGCAATATGCTTACACTGTTATTGCCTATGATGCAGCTGGCAACCAATCCGAAGCAAGCAATGTGCGGCTCGTTACAACGTTGAACAATGTGCCAGGCACCTGGCAGCCGGAAAAGCCAGTTAAAGAGGAGCCAGGCGATGGTGACGGAGATGAAGACCTTGAAGAAATAGACGATCAGGAAGTTCCAAAATTTGATGTTAGCGATATTAAGCAGCATTGGGCGGAAGCTATTATTAAAAAGGCTTTACAGAGCGGCCTGTTTAAAGGCTACCCTAATGGCACCTTCCAGCCTGATCGGGCTATTACAAGGGAGCAATTTGCAGTTGTAGCAGCTAGAGCGCTGGATTTGCCTGCCAGCAAGCGCAGCTTGACCTTCTCAGATGAAGCAAGCATTAGCGATTGGGCTAGGCAGGCGGTAGCCCAGTCGCTCGAAGCGGGACTGGTGCAAGGGTACGGTAACGGCACCTTCCAGCCCCAAGCTAATATTTCCCGCGCTGAAATGGGGGTGATCTTGGGCAGAATTATTAGGCTTAAAGGTTTGTCCGAGCAAGCCGGTACAAGCGATCAAGCTTCATACGCGGATGAGTCAAGCATCCCGTTTTGGGCGAAGCAAGAGGTTGCTGAAGTAAGCAGAATTGGAATTATGCAAGGCAAAGGACAGAATCGATTCGCGCCTGCTGACAATGCTACAAGGGCTGAAGCTGTGAAGGTATGGCTTAAATTGATGGAATTTATAGAGTAGGACAATGTAGTCCGTATTAATTGGGCAGGCTGGCATTTGATGAATGCCGGCCTGCTATTAGCAGGAGGGGAGTAACGTGATGTATTTAGGCATCGATGCTGGAGGCAGTAAAACTCATGCTGTATTGACGAACAATAAAGGGGAGTTGATTGGCCAAGGCATGACGGGCAATGGCAATCATCAGGTGAAATATGAAGAGGCAAAAGTTAATATTGTTAAGGCCTGTAATTTAGCACTGCAAGCTGCAGGCGCTGTCAAAGATGATGTAGCTTTTGCTTATTTCGGACTGGCAGGGGCGGACAGAGAGCCTGACTATAAAATTTTAAGACCATTAATAGAATCGATAGGGTTTCCTGCTTATAGTTTAACATGCGATACGATGATCGCGATGAGGGCAGGCACGAAAAGAGCGTATGGAGCGGTTGTTATAAGCGGAACAGGCTTTAACAGCGCTGCAAGAAACAAACATGGAGAAGAATTGCAATATGGCGGCTTTGGCTATTTGTATGGCGATGGGCAGGGGGCAGGAGCGGACTTGTCTGTTCATGCGTTCCGCAGCGCGGTGCGCGCCTGGGATGGCCGCGAACAGCGTCCAACGCTGCTGAGCAGCTTGGTGCCCGAGCATTTGGGCTACGCAACAGTTGAGCAAATGTACCATCATATGCTTGATCATCAAATCTATCCTCCATTAGAGCTTGCCAAGCTCGTGTTTGAGGCGGCGGAGCGCGGGGATGAGGTGGCTATTTCCATATTGAAAGAAGTGGGCGATGAGCATGGCAACGCGGTAAACGCGCTTATACGCCGTTTAAATATGCAGGCTGAAGCTTTTGATGTTGTTCTGGCAGGCAGTGTTTTAACAAAAGGCAAGACGCTTCATATGGTGCGAGCGATAGAAGATGCTGTAACCCGTGTTGCACCGCGGGCATCGATCGTCAAATTGGATGTGGAGCCTGTTATAGGTGCTGTAATGAGCGCAATGGAAGGTGGCGGAGCAGTTATTACTGCAGAGATTGACGCAGCGCTGCGAGCAATTAAATTTGAATAAAGCTATTTTGGAAATAAGGAGCGGACAGGATGCAGAAAAAACACTTGAAAATTGCAGTTATTGGCGGAGGATCTTCTTACACGCCGGAGCTGGTAGAAGGGTTGATAAATAAATATAATGAAATGCCGATTAAGGAGCTATGGCTTGTTGATATTGCCGAAGGAAAAGAAAAGCTTGATATCGTAGGAGCGTTGGCCAAACGAATGATCGCGAAAGCCGGCTTGCCCATTCGGGTGGAGCTTACGCTAGATCGGCGTGCAGCGATAGAGGGCGCTGATTTTGTAACGACACAAATGCGTGTCGGACAGTTGCAGGCAAGACGCAAGGATGAGCATATACCGATTGCTCACGGCGTTATCGGACAGGAAACGACTGGTCCAGGCGGCATGTTTAAAGCGCTGCGCACCATTCCGGTTATATTGGATATTTGCTGTGACATAGAGGAGCTGGCGCCGCAAGCATGGCTGCTTAATTTTACAAACCCTGCTGGGATGGTTACTGAAGCCGTGCACAAATATTCCAACGTCAAATCGATAGGCTTGTGCAATTCTCCTATTAATTTTCTGAAGTTTTTATCGAAAATGTACAAAGTAGAGGAGAACCAGGCTTTAGCGGAGTTTGTCGGCATTAACCATTTGCACTGGGTAACTGCAGCTTACGTTAATGGCGTGGATAAGCTGCCGGAATTGCTGTCAGGCGAGCAGGAGTATGTGGCGGCTAATGTGTCTGCGCTTGATTGGGACCGAGAATTTTTGCAGGCCCTGAGGGCAGTGCCAACGTATTACTTGAAGTATTTTTATATGAAAGATGAAATGTATGCTGATTTATTGGCTCTTCATGAAAAAAATGAAACTAGAGCGGATGTCGTGAGCCGGGTGGAGAAGGAACTGTTCGAGCTGTACAAGGATGTGGAGCTAAGTGAAAAGCCGCAGCAGCTGCAGCAGCGCGGTGGAGCCTACTATTCGGAAGCGGCGGTTAACTTGATGCACTCCTTATATACGGATAAACGGGATATCCAGACATTGAATGTGCAGAATGACGGCACACTGGATTTTTTGCCGCAGGATGCCAGCATTGAAGTGAACTGCGTCGTGACAGCGCAAGGAGCTTTGCCATTGCGTCCGCAGCACATCCCAGAAGCGATTACAGGGCTGATCAAGGCAGTGAAAACCTATGAGTCACTCGCTATTAAAGCTGCAATTACAGGTGAATACGCTGCCGCGCTGCTCGCGATGACGCACCATCCGCTAGTGCCGAGCGCTGCAGTCGCCAAAAAATTGCTTGACGAAATGCTGGAAGCAAACAAAGCTTATCTTCCTCGATTTTTTGCATAATTAACAGCAAATTGCATGAAAAGGGTATCCTTTGGGAAGCGCTGCAGACAGCGTTATTCTATCAAACGGATACCCTGCTTTAGTATACAAAACTATTTATGAGTCAGATTTGGCGTTCGGCGTAACTTTATATAGACAGCGGTTATCCCCTTTAAGAATATGCTCGCCTCTAATAACCTCAGTTCCTTCACCAATGACCGTACGGAACATTTCCAGCTCCATTTTACATAAATTCGTACATGCCTTGGCAGCCTCGCAAATTGGGCAATGCTTCTCGATGAAATAATAGGAGCCGTCTTCATTCTCGACAACTTCGGCCATATAGCCCTCGGCTGTACGGGATTTTGCGAAGTCCTCTAATTTCACTTTCAATGATTTGGCATGCTGAACCATACTTAGATAGCTGTCTGACAGCTTGCGGTTATGAACCTCAAGCAGTCTGTCGAGACCCTCTTCCCCGAACGTTTCCTTCATAGATTCGATCAAGCCGATCGTAAGCTCAGCGTAACCGTCAGGAAATAAGCGGTTCGCTTCAGTTGTAAGCCGCCACATTTTGGCGGGCCGTCCCATTGCACGCGGCTCCTCTGTATAATCAACCATTTCCTGCTCCTGCAAGTCATAGAGATGCTGTCTGACTGCCATCGCTGTAACCTGCAGCTGACCAGCCAGCTGATGGGCGTCCATAGCACCATTATGTTTAAGCAGCTTTATAATCGATCTTCTTGTCCGGTCTGCGCCTTCTTTCCCGCGGGAAGGCTTATTATTCATCACAATCACCCTTAAAATCTAATTCTAAGGAGATTATAAAGAAAAAAGTTGACAAAGTCAAAGCGGCAGTTTATTTTGTTTGTAAAGATCTTTTTTTAGAAAGTATCCGGATGCTTAATAATATTTACATCGGATGGAAGGTGAGAGAGATTGTCTTCATCAAGTATTTTTAGTCCCCGTTATCTGGCTTTATCGATTGGTATTATTTTGGCTGCGATGACGATCGGCTTCGAGGGGCTTGCCGTGACGACGGTTGCTCCGGTTATTGCCGGCGAATTGCAAGGACTTCATTTATTCGGATGGATATTCAGCGCTTATTTGCTTGCACAAATTATCGGAACCTTGGTCGTTGGCCGCCAAGTAGACAGAAAAGGGCCTGCTATTTTATTTTCGATAGCTATTTGCTTGTTTGCCGTCGGTTTAATTGCAGCAGCTGTTGCTGACAACATGTATGTGCTTATTGCCGCACGAGCCCTGCAGGGCTTCGGAGCAGGCGCTATGTATACATGTATATATACGGCTATTTCACTAAGCTATCCTGATGAGCTGCGTGCCAAAATATTAGGAGCGCTCGGTACAGCGTATGTTCTTCCTTCCATGCTTGGCCCTTATGTGGCTGGTTTGATAGCTGAGCAATGGTCCTGGCGTTTTGTATTTTGGGGAGTGCTTCCCTTTCTATTCCTGGCTGTACTGCTCAGCTTGCCGGTTTTTCGCAAAATTAAAATGGCCCAGGTTACAGCGAAAAAGGAATCAGGCGTGGTCGGCTTGTCCGTATTGCTTGCTATAGGTACGGGTGTGTTTCTAAGCGGACTTGGCATGCTGCCAAAGGTGCTTGGCATTGTGCTGACCGTAGCCGGATTGGCGCTTATGGCTCAGCCCCTGCTCAAGCTGCTTCCACAAGGGACACTAACCTTTCGGGCAGGGCTGTCAGCGCTCATCGCTTCCAGAGGGTTGTTTTTTGCAGCATACGTATGTACGCAAAACTTTCTCGTGCTCGCTTTGACTGATACAAAAGGCTTGTCTCCGGATATGGCGGGCTTAATTGTCGCAAGCGCAGCGCTCAGCTGGTGTATCGTCGCTATTTTGCAGGCGCGCTGGGATGCGGCAGATCAAGGCCGGGGCCGTCAAAAACGCATTATTGCCGGAATTTTACTAATGCTGGCCGGCATTGCTATTATGGTTTGGATTCCGGTCCTTACGATTTGGACTGCGATATTGGGTGAAGTTATAGCAGGAATCGGTATCGGTCTTGCCCATACAACGAGCGGGACTCTAGCATTCACCTTTTCTAAAGAAGGCGAATCCGGTCAAGTGTCTGGAAGTCTTCAGTTTGCAGATTCCTTTACTCCCGGTGTTGCAATAGGTATCGGCGGTGCGCTAATCGCATTGACTCAGGCAGGCGGAATGACCATGGAGGGCAGTATCACATTGGCAATGGCATTTAACCTTCTATTAGTATTACTAAGCATATTGGCAAGCGCCCAAATTAAGAAGAATCAGCCTGCACAACTGAATAAAAAGCATGCTCAGTCCTCTCCACGATCTACATAGCATGTACATATGACGAGCTGCTTTTCTGATTTTTGCGGTGCAGTCACCGCAACCGCAGCACCTTGTGCAACCGCAACCGCAACAACCTGTGTAACCGCAACTGCAGCATCTTGTGCAACCGTAACTGGACAGACGTTCCGTTATTGCGCTTAATCAGCTCTATTTGCCTTGTAAAAGTGACAGGCGTTCCGCTATTGCTCAAAAAAATCATAAGATAGGGTGAAAAATGAGCCCATAGCGGAACGTGTGTCCGTGAAATCTCGAAATCAGCCTTTTTAGGGCAAATAACGGAATGAGTGTCCGTGAAAAATTAAAAAAGACAGGGCAATCCCCGTCACAATCATGACATAGGGGAGAGCCCTGCTTTTTGCATGAGTCTGGATTTTTCTATCTGGATTAGAAAAAGAATGGCAGCAAAAATAAGCTGGCAATTAGCGGGAACGGAATGCGGCGGTGAATAAATCTGCGCCGCGGGAAAAAGCCCGGAGCAAAGCCGAATTGCCTGAAGGTGGCATCATTAGCGGGCATGCCAGACCAGCGATGCATCATTTCATTGGTCGGAATAGCAAGTGTGACATAATCCTGGTCGACATGTGCAATAAATCCGTCATGGGTCGCTCCGTCAGTTGTTTGAATGCCAACATATTTATTCATACAGCTCCAACAGATTTGCTGATAATTTTCCATAGACAGCCTCCTAAATCTTGTTATAAACCTTGATAGCAGTCTATGGATATTTATCCTATAATGCTCCCGGCAAACGCCTATTTCATTTGAAATAATTATTGTAGAGTGATGCTCAATGCAGAAGCTAAGCATTATTCCCCGTTAAACTATTTTCAAACATGTCTATGATGACGAGAAAATGCTCTGCTTCCCTAAATACATGGTCGGCTAATAAAGGATGAATAATACTCTTTATTCGGCAGGCTTCAATCAGGTCGCGTGCTGTTTTCTTAAAATCGCGAAGAGATTTGACAGAAACCCGGTTTTGATCGAGAAATTGATCCAAAAGCGGTACCGTTTGCGATTGTGGGCGCATAGAATCAAGATCCCTCGCTTGATATAGCAGTTGATCGAATTCATGGCTGAAATTATTGGCTTGTTCAATAAGCTTTCTTTCTGAAGGGTCGAGCAGATGGCTGATAAACTTGGCATGATCAGCCATTATTCGTAGGAAAAATACATTCTCATCGATAATGGCATCCGGCAGCGGCTCCAATTTGCCCATATTTAATTCTGCAAGCCGATTTCTAAAATAGTTGGCCTCTCTGCTCGTATGATCAACAAGCAAAGGGAAATTATTTGCTCCCGGAAGCTGACAGGTTACGATTAGCCCCAGAACCTTTCGTTTGAATGCCCAAATAAAAGAGGCCGCATGATAAACCTCTTCATTGAACCTTCTAATGACACTGGGGTCTGTACCTAAAGTAAAGGAATTAGCCCGATTTTCAATCCCTTCAAATACATTGTAAAATTGATTGGCTTCATTAATTAATTGTGTATCCTCGCATCGAAAGCCCAATTTTAAAAATAAAGAATGCTCCTTCATAATCCGCGACCAAAATCTTATTTCCTCAAGCGATCGAGCCACGAACTGATCTGACAATAGCAACAACTCCTTAACCTTCATAATCATTCTGATTATTAAGTACTGTATGACCGTACATACTTGTTCTATGTCAAATACCACGCGGCTTTGTCTCATTATTATTCAATCGTTATCATCAGGAAATTGTAATCAAGATCGGATAATTAACGAACCGTCAGATCATAATATGCGGAGATATATGTTACATTTTTTAAGGAGGGTGTCATTTGAATAAAAAGCGAGCAGTGATTGTAGCTTTATCCATATTAATCGTTGTACTTTTGTCAGGGTTTGAGAGCAGTCCTCAAAGAAAAAATCGCGATTATTACGAAATGCGAGGCGAAGTCATGTGGGAGGTTCATACGGATGAGAAGCTAATTGCATTCACATTTGACGATGGACCTAATGCCAATACGACTCCTTTAATACTGGATGTGCTGCAGCAATATGATGCGAAGGGTACTTTTTTTGTTATAGGCAATCGGATTGAACATAATGAAAATATAATAAAGCGTCAAATTACAGAAGGGCATGAGGTTGCTAATCATGGCTACAGCCATAAATTTTTTGACCGCAACTATCCAATCAGCACAATTAATAAAGAAATTACTGAAACAAAAAATAAAATTTTTGAACTAACTGGAAGCATTTCCCCCTGGTTTAGGCCGCCTGGAGGCCATATAAATGATCAGGTTGTGCAAGCGGCGAAGGAAAACGGATATACCGTAATTCTTTGGTCATGGCACCAGGATACGAAGGATTGGCGCTCTCCAGGAGTGAGATTTATCGTAAAAAAGGTATTAGATAATGCCCGTAACGGCGATATCGTGCTTATGCATGATAATGTTTACGGCTCTAACCAGACGGTTGAAGCGCTCAAAATCATTTTGCCGGAGCTGAAGGCAAGAGGCTTTAAATTTGTTACAGTGTCAGAGCTTGTCAGACATAAAAAATCAAACGAAGTAAACAAATTGCAGCTTGATTTAAAATAGTACAACATAAAAATGCCTCGAAACCTGTTTCAGTATTTCGAGGCATTTTATTATGGCTGAGTTACACCCAGCAAATGTAGTTCATTATTGTTATTTTAGAAGAAACCTCCAAAGCCAAAGCAGCTGCATACAATGATGACTAACAAAATGAAAAGTACCAGGATTTGACCTGTGTTATGACGGAAACTATCGCCAGCAATACCGGACATAGATAAACACCTCCTGTGTTTTTGTACATGATAGATTATGTCGTTTATTTATCATGTGATTGGGTGTTTGTTCCTTATATATTTGAATATGGGCCATTCATTAAGATTGAATTATCATATTCCCCGTTAACTATTGTTTAGCTGCTTCAATACTTTCCTCCAGCAAACGTTTTAATTTCAGGCGCTGCAACTTTTCTTTTTTACGTCGCTCTTCATCTTCTTTTTGCAAAGCTTTTAATAAAGAGAGACACATTCCAATTAAAACAACCGCAAACGGAAGTGCAGCTACAACGGACGCTGTTTGCAGCCCGGTTAACCCTCCGCTAATGAGCAATACGACCGCAATTGCAGATTGCAGCACTCCCCAAGTAATTTTAATTTTATTACTCGGGTTTAATTTACCATCTGTTGTCAGCATGCCGAGCACAAATGTCGCTGAATCGGCAGAGGTAATAAAAAATATCACAATTAAAATTGTTGCGACAACCGCTAAAATAGTTCCAAGGGGCAGCTGCTCAAGCGTTAAAAATAACGCAAGTGTCGTATCCTGCTGAATAACCTCAGATAATTTGACAGTATCAAAAAGCTCTAAATGCAACCCCGTTCCGCCAAACACAGAAAACCAAATGAAACCGAACAGACTAGGAATAATCGCAACAAAGATGACGAATTCCTTAATCGTTCTTCCTTTAGATACTCTGGCAATAAATGTGCCCACAAATGGAGCCCAGGAAATCCACCATGCCCAATAAAATAGCGTCCAGGTCCCAATCCAGTTTGATTTAGAAAATGGAGTAAGCCGCAAGCTCATGTTAACAATATTTTGCAAGTAATTCCCTAACGTTGTCGTAAACGTATCAAAAATAAACGAGGTCGGTCCCATCATCCATACAAAAATCATCAGCAGCACTGCGATAATTAAGTTGGTATTGCTCAAAAGCTTAATGCCTTTATCCAAGCCTGTGCTTGCTGATAATATGAACAAGACGGTAACAAAAACAATAATAATGATTTGCCATAAAACGGAAATCTCCACTCCAAACAAATGGTTTAAGCCGCCGTTAATTTGCAATGTGCCTAGACCAAGCGAGGTTGCGACACCGAACACTGTGGCGATAACCGCCAAAATATCGATTGATTTTCCAAGCCAGCCAGCCACTGCCTTTTCGCCCAACAACGGGATAAACGTAGAGCTGATCAAACCTTTATAGCCTTTGCGAAATTGGAAATACGCCAGTGCCAGCGCAATGATTGTGTAAATAGCCCACGGATGCAGCCCCCAATGGAAAAAAGAGTATCGCATGGCCAGTCTTGCCGCATCTGTCGTTCCTCCTTCTACTCCTTCGGGAGGAGATATATAATGAGAGAGCGGCTCGGCTACTCCCCAAAACACAAGCCCAATGCCCATTCCGGCGCTGAACAGCATCGACAGCCAAGAAAGTGTCGAATACTCAGGCTCGTCATCCTCATCGCCTAATTTAATACTGCCAAAACGGCTGAAAGCTAGATAAAATGCAAATAAAAGAAAAAACAGTGTCGCCATTAAATAAAACCAGCCGAAGTTTTTAATCGAGAAAGTGTAAGCCGCATTAGCGATGCTTGCCAGTTGTTCTGGCGCAATAGCCCCCCATATAGCAAAAAGAGCTACAATTACAATTGTGATTATAAATACCATCTTATCCCACGCTCCAAATCTTAGCCGCATCACTGCAAACATCTCTAGGGTGTTGAAAATATGTACATTTTGAACACTTTTACAGTATGTGTAGCTGCAAATTTGTTATGCAAAATAACTGGCTTGTTCGGGAGAAGATGTAATTTTTTACATAAGCAGACCAATAGCAAAAAAGCCCTGAACCCCAATTTACCAAAGGATTCAAGGCTTTCTCATATGTATCAATCTTATTGATTCTTAATTAAAATGGCGTCCCAGGAGGGATTCGAACCCCCGACAACTCGCTTAGAAGGCGAGTGCTCTATCCAACTGAGCTACTGGGACATATGTATAATGCGCATGAGTAATACTATATCACGGACATTAATAATTGCGCAAGTACTTTTTTAAAAAAATTCGCAAATTAGCCGATAGTTTTTTATTGAACGCTGGCATGATATAATCTTACGCGAGATTGCAAAATACATATACAACAGAGTTTCGTCATAAGGCGGTGTTAGTATTACAACTCCAGACGATAAGGATAAGACAAACAACAACAAGGATAATATTTATTTATTTCCTAAAATGCTTGATGAATATCAAATTCAATTAACAAGAATGCTGGAAGCCGAACAGTTCGAGGAAGCCAAGCGCCTGCTTCATTTTTTGCTTCAATGCCAAGGCCAGGATGATGTGCACTACTCCGAATGGGAGAGCTTGCTTGAGTGGCTTAATATGGCGTTTCCAGCATATGAGACAGAGGATGCGCTGCAGATGGCGGATCAGGCGGATGACGACCCTTATGGGGAGGAAGAGCGTCTGAGGGCTGAATTGCTGAAGTCAGAGCAGCTGGACGAAGCGTATATGAATCAAATCGTATATATTATTCAAAATCATCCGATGCTGGAGCAGCAGCTGCTGGCGCTGGAACGTGCAGTCTATATGTCCTTGCCGCTTATTGATGACCAGTTGATACAATGGCTGGAGTCTGAGCAAATTCATCCTGTGCTTCAATTCAAAACGCTGCAGTGCTTGAAGCGCAGAGGCGTAGACCGATCGGTTACCCTGGAGCGGATGGGCGAGAAGGTGACGCTTGCTGTTGCGGACACGCCTTTGTCATTGTCCGAGTACCCCGAGCCGATTTCCGCTATTTTGAAAAAAACTGAATCTGTCATCGAGCAGGACGATCCTACGCTGCCTTATTTTGCAATGGAGCTTTGGAAGGACTGCTTGCAATTTCTTTATGGAACGGCTACATACGCTCGAATGGCGGATGAAAAAGTTTTATCCACTCAATGTTTTGCTGCAGCGCTGCATTTGACGTTGTGTTTGACGGTATACGGAAGGGCCAATGATGATGAAATCCGCGATTTGTACGAAATAAATGACAGCTCGAGATTTTGTTATGAACAGGCCTGCAGAGTGCTACGGCAGGTAGCTGTATTGCTTCAAGGCAATGGAGATGAACATCAACCTTGATCTCAATCTTGAAAAGCTAGTACATCTTGATTATAATGGAATGGTTTATAAAACGTGATAACATGCGTAGTATGCGCATTTTTGGAGGGGAAGGCATAAAATGAAAGCAACATGGGAAAAAATAGACAAGAATCTTGTCTCAATCGAGGTTGAGGTAGAAGCAGAGAAAGTTGCTCAAGCACTTGACCAAGCATTTAAAAAAGTAGTTATGAAAGTAAACGTACCTGGATTCCGTAAAGGCAAAGTGCCTCGCGGCATGTTTGAATCGCGTTTTGGTGTAGAAAGCCTGTACCAGGATGCAATTGATATTATGCTTCCTGATGCTTATACACAAGCGATCAAGGAAAACAATCTTGAGCCGGTTGACCGTCCAGAAATCGACGTTAACCAAATTGCAAAAGGCGAGGCTTTCAAATTTACAGCAAAAGTGACTGTAAAGCCTGAAGTTAAACTTGGCGATTACAAAGGTCTTGAAGTTAAAGAAGTTACAGCTGAAGTTTCAGACGAGGAAGTAAATGCTGAGCTTAATAATCTGCAGCAGCGTCATGCTGAGCTTACTGTTATTGAAGAAGGACCAGCAGAAAACGGCGACATTACCGTTATTGATTTTGACGGTTATGTTGACGGCGAGCAATTCGAAGGCGGCTATAGCGAGCGCTATTCTCTAGAGCTTGGCTCGAATTCCTTTATTCCAGGCTTTGAGGATCAAGTTGTTGGCATGCAGCTCGGAGACTATAAAGATGTAGAAGTTACATTCCCAGAGAGCTACCATGCTGAGCAGCTAGCTGGCAAGCCTGCTGTATTCAAAGTTAAACTTCACGAAATCAAACGCAAATCACTTCCAGCATTGGACGATGAGTTTGCAAAAGATGTAAGTGAATTCGATACGCTTGAAGAATACAAAGCTGATTTGAAAGCTAAGCTGCAAGAGCGCAAGGAAAAAGAAGTTGAGCAAGCGCGCGAGGTTGGCGTTGTAGATGCAGCTACTGCTGCATGCGAGGTTGACATTCCAGAAGCTATGATCGTAACAGAAACAGACTACATGCTAAAAGACTTTGAAAACCGTCTTCGCATGCAAGGCATGAATATGGATCTATACTATCAATTCTCTGGCCAAAGCGAGGAAGTATTGCGCGCTCAAATGCGCAATGACGCTGAGAAGCGCGTACGCAACAACCTTGTTTTGGATGCAATTGCCAAAGCCGAAGGCTTTGAAGCGACAGAAGAGGATATTGCTGCTGAGCTTGAAACGTTGTCCAAGTCTTACAGCCGTCCGGTTGAAGAGCTTCGTGACATTTTTGAGAAAAACGGCAATATGGCAAATCTTGAAGAAGATGTTCTTCTTCGTAAAACAATTAAGTTTTTACTAGATAACAGCAAAACAGTTGCCTAACAGATGTAAATAAAATAAAATATTGGCAATACTCAATGTAAGGCGCGTGAATCACGTGCCTTATTTTGACCCTACATAATGGAAGTGCAACTTGAACACTCTTTACTTACGTACATAACATGTAACTGTCGCCGTATACTATACTATTGGAAAATGACATTGATACGCTGGCATGTTACAATAAGGAAGCTACTCAAAGTCGAAAATGAAACGAGGTTGGTCGCATGAATCTGGTACCGATAGTGGTCGAGCAAACAAATCGAGGAGAACGCTCCTATGATATCTACTCACGTTTGCTAAAAGATCGAATTATTTTTCTCGGGAGTGCAATCGACGATGATGTTGCAAACTCAATCATCGCTCAGCTTCTGTTTTTAGCGGCTGACGATCCAGAGAAAGACATTCATCTGTATATTAACTCTCCTGGCGGCTCTGTGACGGCAGGTATGGGCATTTACGATACGATGCAGTTTATTAAGCCAGACGTATCTACGATCTGCATGGGTATGGCAGCAAGTATGGGTTCTTTATTGTTAACGGCAGGCGCCAAAGGTAAGCGATTTGCGCTTCCTAATGCCGAAGTAATGATTCATCAGCCGCTAGGCGGCGTTCGCGGACAAGCGACGGATATTAAGATTCACGCTGATTGGATTTTGAAAACAAAGCAGAAGCTGAATCAAATATATGTTGATCGTACAGGCCAGCCTTATGACAAGATTGACCGCGATACGGATCGCGATTATTTCATGGGAGCCGAGGAAGCTTTGGCTTATGGCTTGATTGACAAAATCATTACATCCTCAGATTTAAAATGAGTGATATAAAGGAGTGAGTACATGTTTAAATTCAACGACGAAAAAGGTCAGTTGAAGTGCTCGTTTTGCGGTAAATCTCAAGATCAGGTTCGCAAGCTGGTTGCTGGCCCTGGTGTCTATATATGCGATGAGTGTATTGAGCTTTGCACGGAAATCGTAGAAGAGGAGCTAGGCAACGAGGAAGAGCTTGATCTGAAGGATATTCCGAAACCAAAGGATATTCGAGCAATTCTTGATTCTTACGTAATCGGACAGGACTTTGCCAAAAAATCTTTGTCTGTTGCGGTGTACAATCATTACAAGCGTATCAATTCCGGCAGCAAAATTGATGATGTAGAGCTGCAGAAAAGTAATATTTTGCTGCTTGGGCCTACAGGCTCAGGTAAAACATTGTTAGCTCAGACGATGGCCAAAATTTTGAATGTGCCTTTTGCTATTGCCGATGCTACTTCTTTGACAGAGGCTGGCTACGTGGGCGAGGACGTTGAAAATATTTTGCTGAAGCTGATCCAAGCTGCGGACTATGATGTGGAAAAGGCTGAGCGCGGCATTATTTATATCGATGAAATTGATAAAGTAGCGCGCAAGTCGGAAAATCCATCTATTACACGAGATGTTTCTGGCGAAGGCGTTCAGCAGGCGCTGCTGAAAATTCTTGAAGGCACGGTTGCTTCAGTTCCTCCGCAAGGCGGACGCAAGCATCCTCATCAGGAGTTTATTCAAATTGACACGACGAATATTTTGTTCATTTGCGGCGGCGCGTTCGACGGGCTGGAGCAGCTGATCAAGCGTCGTATCGGCAAAAAGGTTATCGGCTTCAATTCCAACACAGAGGCACAAAAGGATTTGAAGGCTGGAGAATATTTATCGATGGTTTTACCGGAGGATTTGCTCAAGTTCGGGCTTATTCCAGAGTTTGTTGGCCGCTTGCCGGTTATTTCAACTTTGGAGCCGCTTGATGAGCAGGCGCTCGTTCGTATTTTGACAGAGCCGAAAAATGCGCTGGTGAAGCAGTATCAGAAAATGCTTGAAATGGATAACGTCAAGCTTGAATTCGAGCCTGCTGCGCTGGAGTCGATCGCTGCAGAAGCGATTAAGCGCAATACAGGCGCTCGCGGACTTCGTGCGATAATAGAGGGCATCATGCTTGAGGTAATGTACGAAGCGCCTTCCCGTGAGGAAATGAGCAATTGCGTTATTACGGAGGAAGCTGTTCAGGAGAAGATTAAGCCTGAGTTGACTGCGAAGAAGGATAGCAAAAAGGAAGAAAGCGCCTAATCGACGTTTATTAAGTTAAAGAATTCCACCTGAAGGCAAGCGGTGATCCGCTTGTCTTTATTCTAAAGGCGCATGGCTTATTTGCTTGCATACTCTAGAATTCATGAAGAAATCGTGAAGGGTGGACCCTTTGACGTTCATGGGAGAGATTACTTATGTACTTACGTCAAGATACGGTTGCGGTAAAAGTCGGCAATCTAACGATTGGCGGCTGCAATGAAGTCATTATTCAAAGTATGTGCACGACCAAAACAGCTGATGTCGAAGCGACAGTCAGCGAAATTTTGCGGCTCGAGGAAGCAGGCTGTCAAATTGTTCGCGTAACGGTCAACAATAAGGAAGCTGCTGAAGCTATTAAAGAAATTAAAAAACGCATTCATATTCCCCTTGTAGCTGATATTCACTTTGATTACCGCTTGGCGCTTGCGGCCATCGAGAATGGCATCGATAAAGTTAGAATCAACCCGGGCAATATCGGCCGCCGTGAAAAAGTTGAGGCAGTAGTTAAAGCGTGCAAGGAAAAAAATATTCCTATCCGCATAGGGGTAAACGCCGGATCGCTGGAAAACCATCTGCTTGAAAAGTATGGCTACCCGACAGCTGATGCTATGGTTGAAAGTGCATTATTCCATATCGGTATTTTGGAGGAGCTGGATTTTCATAATATTATTGTGTCTCTTAAGGCTTCAGACGTGCCTATGGCGATTGAAGCTTATTCGAAAGCCGCACAGGTTATCAAATATCCGCTTCATCTCGGCATTACAGAAGCGGGCACGCTTCATTCCGGTACGATCAAAAGCTCAGCAGGCATTGGCGCGCTATTGTCGCTTGGCATAGGCAATACTTTGCGGATTTCACTAAGCGCCGATCCAGTTGAAGAGGTAAAGGTAGCTCGCGAGCTGCTTAAAACATTTGGACTTATAACGAATGCTGCTACATTAGTATCCTGTCCGACCTGCGGCAGGCTCGACATTGATTTATTCTCGATTGCCAATGAGGTCGAAGAGTATATCTCTAATATTAAAGTGCCTATAAAAGTATCTGTGCTTGGCTGTGCAGTTAACGGTCCTGGAGAAGCTAGAGAGGCTGATATCGGCATCGCAGGCGCTCGGGGCGAAGGTATGCTGTTCCGCTACGGAGAGATGATCCGCAAGGTTCCTGAGGCTGAACTGTTAAACGAGCTTAAGAAAGAGATTGACGAGATTGTACGCGTATATGAGGCCACCGGTGAAATTCCAGGGCGCAAGCATCATACTACTGCCTAATGTTTGCTGACAGTTCGGTTGTCTGCCCAGCATGCAGCATCCTTAAAATCACCCGAAAGGGTGATTTTTCTATTTTGACGGCACCAAAGACGATTATTACCACTTTTATGAGGGAATACTGACATTATACGTATTGGCTTATACGAATGGAAGGAGTCGGTATTAATGAACTTTGGTGTTGTGTTAATGATTATTCAAGTGTTTTTTGCAGTCGTTATAGGGCTTTATTTTTGGAACTTGCTGCGTACGCAAAAAACGAATCGATCAGCTGTTGATAAGGAATCACGCAAAGAGATGGAAAAACTGCGCAAGCTGCGTTCCATTTCTTTAACAAAGCCTTTAGCTGAGAAAACAAGGCCGCAATCGCTTAGCGATATCGTTGGCCAGCGTGACGGCTTAAAGGCGCTTAAAGCTGCCTTGTGCAGCGCCAATCCGCAGCATATTATTATTTATGGGCCTCCAGGTGTAGGCAAAACGGCCGCTGCCCGCGTAGTATTGGAAGAGGCTAAGCGAAATGCTGCTTCACCTTTTTTGCCTGATGCGAAATTTACGGAGATCGATGCGACGACAGCACGGTTTGATGAGCGCGGAATCGCTGACCCTTTAATCGGCTCCGTGCACGATCCGATTTATCAAGGCGCAGGCGCAATGGGTGTTGCAGGCATCCCTCAGCCAAAGCCCGGTGCGGTAACGAAAGCTCACGGGGGCATTTTGTTTATTGACGAAATAGGCGAGCTGCATCCGGTGCAAATGAATAAACTGCTGAAGGTGCTTGAGGACAGGAAAGTATTTTTGGAAAGCGCCTACTATAATTCCGAGGATACACATATTCCTCAGTATATCCATGATATATTTCAAAATGGCTTGCCTGCGGATTTCAGACTAGTTGGAGCGACGACTCGTTCGCCGCAAGAAATTCCGCCAGCTATTCGTTCCAGATGCATGGAAATATTTTTTCGCCCGCTGTTGGCAGAGGAAATTGCTCTGGTAGCAGAAAACGCAGTTAAAAAGATTGGCTTTGCCCCTTGTCCTGAAGCGATAGAGGTTGTCACGAGATATGCGACCAATGGACGCGAGGCTGTCAATGTCATTCAGCTGGCAGCAGGAGTTGCGATGTCTGAGAACCGTGATAAAATATTGGCAGCCGACATTGAATGGGTAGTCAATAGCAGCCAAATACCGCCTCGGCCGGATCGCAAGGTGCCTGAGAAGCCGCAAATTGGCTTTGTAAACGGGCTTGCCGTGTATGGGCCGAATATGGGTACGCTGCTTGAAATTGAGGTAAGCGCCATTGCTGTCGCTCCTGGAAAAGGGCAGTATACGATTACAGGTGTTGTCGATGAGGAAGAGCTAGGCGGCGGCGGTTCGAGAACGCTGCGCCGGAAAAGTATGGCGAAGGGCTCAATTGAGAACGTGCTTACGGTATTACGCAGATTTGGGCTTAGTCCGCAAGATTTTGATCTGCATATTAATTTCCCTGGCGGCACGCCAATCGACGGGCCATCGGCTGGCATCGCTATGGCAACAGCTATTACATCAGCGATTAAAGGCTTGCCGATTGACAATAAGCTTGCAATGACAGGCGAGGTTGGGATCCATGGTAATGTGAAGCCGGTGGGCGGAGTTCTGGCCAAGGTGGAAGCAGCCTTTCAAGCCGGAGCCACTCAAGTTGTCATTCCTAAAGAAAATTGGCAAGAGGTATTTGCTGATTTAGAAGGACTTAAGGTAATCGCTGTAGAACGATTGGAAGAAGTGTTTGAGCAAGCATTTCCGCTTGAAAATCTCGTTTCTGAAGAAATGCTGCTGCCAAAAGGGGCAGAATTATTTTCACGTACGAATGTCCCTTATTTGCAGGCAGATCAAGCGGAATGATAAACTATCAGATATAAGACATCAATGGAGGTGCTGGTATGGGCAATAGTAAGGCGAAAAGCCGCAAGCTGCCCTTGCTTCCTTTGCGGGGGCTGCTCGTATATCCCAGCATGGTGCTCCACTTAGACGTGGGAAGGGATAAGTCGGTACGCGCGCTTGAGAAAGCGATGGTTGATGACCATATGATTTTGCTTTGCTCGCAATCTGAGGTCAATATTGAGGAGCCTGCGGAAGCGGATATTTATAAAGTCGGAACGATTGCGAAAATACGGCAAATGCTGAAGCTTCCGAACGGGACGATACGCGTATTGGTTGAAGGAGTCACTCGTGCTGAAATTACGAGCTATTTAAACAATGATCAGTTTTATGAGGTAATGGCGATGGAGCTTCCAGAGCAGGAATCCGATGATCCGGAAGTGTCAGCCTTAATGCGCTCGGTGCTTAGCCAATTTGAGCATTATATTACCTTGTCCAAGAAGGTTACCCCTGAAACCTATGCGGCGGTAGCGGATATTGATGACCCAGGACGTCTAGCGGATGTAGTAACGAGCCATCTGTCGCTTAAGATTAGAGATAAGCAGGATATTTTGGAGCTGGTTGATGTAGGCAGGCGCTTGGAGCGGCTGCTCGATTTGCTGCATAATGAGCGCGAGGTGCTTGAACTGGAGAGGCAGATTAGCCAGCGCGTGAAGAAGCAGATGGAAAAGACGCAGAAGGAATATTATTTGCGCGAGCAGATGAAGGCGATTCAGAAGGAACTGGGCGAAAAGGAAGGCCGAGCAGGGGAAGTGGATGAGCTTAGAGCGCAGCTTGCTGAAGCAGGCATGCCGGAAGCTATTGAGGAGAAAGTAAAAAAAGAAATCGACAGGCTAGAAAAAATGCCTTCGGCATCCGCAGAGGGCGGAATTATCCGCAACTATATTGACTGGCTTTTAGCGATTCCTTGGAAAGAGACGACCGAGGATGATTTGGACCTGGACAGAGCGGAGCAAATATTGAATGATGATCATTTCGGGCTGGATAAGCCGAAGGAGCGTGTGCTGGAGTATTTGGCCGTTCAGAAGCTTGTCCAAAAGCTTAAGGGGCCTATTTTGTGTCTTGTAGGACCTCCCGGTGTCGGAAAAACCTCGCTGGCTCGTTCCATTGCTAAGTCGCTGGGCCGCAAATTTGTTCGAATTTCGCTTGGCGGCGTGCGCGATGAAGCGGAAATCCGCGGACATCGCCGGACCTATGTAGGTGCAATGCCAGGACGGATTATGCAAGGTATGAAAACGGCAGGCAGCTTGAATCCGGTATTTTTGCTGGATGAAATTGATAAAATGGCAATGGATTTCCGCGGCGACCCTGCTTCCGCCCTGCTTGAGGTGCTCGACCCAGAACAAAATCATACGTTCAGCGATCATTATATTGAGGTTCCCTATGATTTGTCGCATGTGATGTTCGTTACTACAGCTAATGCGCTGCATCAAATTCCTAGACCTCTGCTTGACCGTCTAGAGGTTTTGTATATTCCTGGCTATACAGAGCTGGAAAAGCTGGAGATTGGCCGGAAATACTTGCTTCCGAAGCAAATAAAGGAGCATGGCCTGACAGAGGAGCAGCTTACTGTATCACAGGAAGTACTGTTGCAAATTATTCGTAATTATACGCGTGAATCAGGCGTTCGAAATCTGGAGCAGCAAATTGCTGCCGTATGCCGCAAGGCAGCCAAGCTGCTTGTATCGTCCAAAAATGGCGAGCAGAAGGTTGAGGTCACTGAAGTGCTTCTGAAGGAATGGCTTGGTCCAGCTAAATTCCGATTCGGGCTTGCGGAAAGCGAGCATCAAATCGGAGCCGTTACTGGTTTGGCATGGACGGAGGTAGGCGGCGATACGCTAGTCATTGAAGTAACGGTTATGCCGGGCAGCGGCAAGCTGACACTTACCGGCAAGCTGGGCGACGTGATGAAGGAATCTGCGCAGGCAGCCTTCAGCTATATCCGCTCCAAATCCGCAGAGCTGCAAATTGCTCCGGATTTTCATGAGAAGAACGATATTCATATTCATATCCCTGAAGGAGCTATTCCGAAGGATGGCCCTTCAGCAGGCATCACGATGGCAACTGCGCTCATTTCCGCGCTTACTAATCGTTATGTCAATAAGGAAGTAGCGATGACCGGAGAAATTACGTTGCGAGGCCGCGTGCTGCCGATTGGCGGACTTAAGGAAAAATCGCTGGCCGCACACCGTGCGGGCATTAAAAAGGTGCTTCTGCCAAAAGAAAACGAACGGGATTTGTTGGAAATCCCAGAAAGCATTCGTGCCGAGATGGAATTTGTGCCGGTCAGCCATATGGATGAAGTGCTGCAGCATGCTATGATTGCAGCCGAGTAGTTTCGTCAGAAAGCAGGTAAAAAAATGAAAATTTTAGACGCGCAATTTGTAATAAGTGCTGTAAAGCCAGAGCAATACCCGGCAGATGATCTGCCGGAGATTGCCCTGGCTGGGCGCTCTAATGTCGGCAAGTCCTCTTTAATTAACAAAATGATGCTGCGCAAAAATTTGGCTCGCGCAAGCTCGCAGCCGGGCAAAACGCAGCAGCTCAACTATTACCGCATTAATAATATCGTCTATTTGGTTGACTTTCCGGGCTACGGCTACGCTAAAGTGTCCAAGACGCAGCGTGAGAAGTTTGGGCAGATGGTTGAAACGTATATTCGTGAGCGCAAGGAGCTGAAACTGCAGCTGCTTGTCGTTGATGTCCGCCATGAGCCGACCAAGGATGACCAGCTGATGTACGAATGGCTGAAGTATTACGAGGTGCCAACAGTTGTAATTGCCACAAAAGCAGACAAAGTGCCGCGCTCGCGCTGGGATAAGCATATGAAGGCAATTAGAACGACGCTGCAAATGAATGCGGAGGATAAGGTCGTCCTCTTTTCATCAGAAACTGGCCATGGACGCGATGAGCTTTGGGATATCATTAACGAAATTATCGCAACATAGGGTCGTAATCGCATCATATACATCTTAAAAGACGAGGATTCAGCGTAATTTAGCGGCTTCGTTAAAGATTTTTCCGTTTTTTTGTGAAATTTGACTGAATATCGAGAGCGGTTCGCAGGAAATCATCGTACTAATCACGTATAATATTAGTGAGGCTATTTTTAGAAAACGGTATGTTTGCTGTAAAGGGTAACCAAGTTCTTCTGGAATGGCTGATACTGGACCTGATACAGGTTCCAAGAATTGAGGAGATTTTTATGGCTAAACGGCTAGCCACTGAGTATGTAAACGCCAAACTGCAACTAAGTCATGATGAAATGTCCAAGTTTATCCTGTTTATGGAGGAGCAGCAGCTTCAACTGCAAGTGATGGTGCTTGATAACGGGAATCAAGAGCTTGTTCTTCACGATACGGCAGGGAGGGAGGAAGTTCGCCTTTCATTCGAAAGAATGAAGCATGCGTATGTATGCGAGCTTTCATGCCGTCTTGTTAAGCCAAAGCTGACGAATGTGATGCGCAAAGCAGTATCCACATTCAAAGGCAATGCGACAGTAAATCGAATCTACAGTCATTATACGATGATATACCATTATATAAACGGATCTGTTCGCAAAATTATCGAAAGCTCCAGCACTGGAGAACGTATTATTTTTGAACATAAGGATACGGCGGCTCAATTGGAGCGTATTTTCCAGAGCAGGCTTGTGGAGCGTGAAATCAGGCTCGTTCATGCAGCTATCAATGAGCTGCTTGACCTTCGTAATCAGACGAAGCAAAAGACTGAAATTGTGGAAATCGATAATCGATTGGCAGAACTTACAAAAAAATTGTTTGTTTTGGAAGGCTAGCAGAAAAGGACCGCATATTGCGGTCTTTTTTAATTGGGCTAATGAGTACAGTTCGTGTAGGAGTCAAGGTTCATCCGAGTAAGGTGCGAGCAGGTGTCGTAGTTCATCTAAGTGGAATTTTGTCAGGCCGTTGAAAAACGCTAACGGAACTTAGACACGCTATTGTACGGAAATCAGCTTATTCTAAAAATCTAAAGGAACTGAGAAACCTTATTTACTCAAAGTCACTACCTAGACAGGGAAAAGATCACCTATAGCGCTCCACAGTTCCGTTATAGTTTTAAAACACCTTTTTATTACTAAATAGAGCCTCTCAGTTCCGTTACAATTCTAAACAGATGGCATTACGACTTTTGCTCGGTTTTTTAACTACTACAACGAATTGACGGCTTACCCGCTTTAGGTCTGTTATCCGGGCTATTAAGCTGCTGCGGAGCTTTTCCATCAGTCTAAATTTGTGCATCTAGTTCAAGCTTTTTAGGCGGATAAGCTGCTCTAAAGGGAAAACATGTACTTAGTTAAGGAGAATTCCTGAATATTGGCTAAATTTGTTCAATCTAACTACATGAAATCCCTTTAGTAGACGGCTAAGCAAAAAAGAGTGTGTCGATTCATTGTGGATAGGCAATAAGCAATAGAAAAAGCAATAGAAAAAGCAATAGAAAAAGCAATAGACAGAGGTGTCACTGCGATCAAGTTGAAATTCCGACCACTGTTATAGTCCATTTTTCTTGAATATATAACTCCTGTAAAGTATAAAATTGGTCTACAAAGGCGGCCGCTGCCGTTTTCATTTCCAAACTTGCTTTCCGTGCCCCGTTCTTATTACTTAGAGCTCTAAATAGCCGTATGTTCACATATATCGCTAAGCGGGTGGATTCGTTAAAGGTTCAAATCCTAGCTGGTCAGTCGTTCCGTTATTATGCCCAAAATGGCAGTTTCAAGGTAGAAAAGTGACAGACGTTCCGCTATTTATTAAAAAAGCGAAGGAAAACGACTTGATAGAGCTGAATAGCAGAATGTGTGTCCGCGAAAGTGAAAATATGACGGTTTTAAGGCAAATAGCGGAACGTGTGACCATGGCGCTCGCCTCATTATAGGCAACTATATTCGACTGGAGTTCCGAATACTAATTATGTAAATAATTTACGCAATGAACGCTTTTCTGGTGTCAGTTTAAATAATAAAATGCTGTTTTTGGACAAGTATAAAAATTCTTTTTAAAAAACAGTTGCTTTTATTGCGGATAGATGTTATTTTTAATGTCGTTGAAATCTTTACTGTGTGAAACGTATTTCAATAATTAGGAACCAGGATTCACTCAGGACATGGTTAATGTTGCGAGAGATTAATCCCTCGAGAAGTGAATGACGTAGGTCCTAGCGGATGAAATTTTTCAAACATTTTATTCCTAGGAAGGGGGAACCGGAAGATGGAATACTCAACTTTCGGAAGGCACGTTGCTGTTGACGCTTGGGGTGTGGATTTTGATTTGCTGAACAGCGCAGAATTTTTGCAATCTCATATGGTAGAAGCTGCGGAGGCTTGCGGTGCAACCGTATTATCCGTTCAGTCCAAGCAATTTGAACCACAAGGCGCCACAGTGCTAGTGTTGTTGTCGGAAAGTCACCTCTCGATTCATACTTACCCAGAGAGAGGCTTTGCAGCACTTGACTGCTATACCTGCGGTGAAACTGTTGATCCTCAGCTTGCGATCGACTACATGCTATCCGTATTGAAGCCGAAGACGACTCATGCGAAGAAGCTAGTTCGTGGCATGGGCGAGCTGCAAGTAGAAGAACCAAAAATGAAACAAATCGAGCTTGTATAAGTTCTTAAATTAAAATTGCTTGAAGTAACCATGGGTCCAATCCATGGTTATTTCTTTTCTGATAGGGAATAATGAAAATGAATTTTCAAACATTATTCATAAATGAATAAAATGAGAAAGTTAAACTATGCTATACTTATCGTAGCTTGACAACCGTTTGTATAAGGGCAGAAGGAGGCAGGCATTCGCTCATGCACATTATTACTGTAGGACTAAATTATCGCACAGCACCCGTTGAAGTCAGGGAGCAATTTGCTTTTATGGAAAAAGAGCTGCCAACTGCTTTAAAGCAGTTTATGGATACAAAGAGCATCATGGAATGTGTCATTGTGGCGACCTGTAACCGCACTGAATTATACGCAGTTGTGGACAGGCATCATCTATGCGGGCATTATATTCGCAGCTTTATGGAGAACTGGTTTAAACTGCCTAGAGAGCACTTTACTAGCCATTTATATATGTATGAGGATGAGAAAGCAATTGAGCATTTATTCCGGGTTACAAGCGGTCTTGATTCTATGGTTATCGGGGAAACCCAGATTTTGGGCCAGGTCAGGGACGCGTTTTTGCTTGCACAAGCTCAGAAAACTACCGGAACGATATTCAATATGCTGTTTAAGCAAGCTGTGACAATGGCAAAACGTGCTCATTCTGAAACAGCTATAGGAGAAACGGCGGTATCTGTAAGTTATGCCGCAGTTGAGCTGGGCAAACGGATTTTTGGTACTTTTCAGAAAAAGTCCGTTATGATTATTGGAGCTGGCGAGACTGGCGAGCTGACGGCAAAGCATCTATATGCCAATGGCGCTGAGCGGGTTGTTGTCGTAAATCGTACTCGCGAGAGAGCCATATTGCTGGCGGACAAGTTTAATGGAGTTGCCTATTCTATGAGTGAAGCGCTGGACAGGCTTCATGAGGCAGATATTATTATCAGCTCTACTGGAGCGGAAGGTTTTGTGCTTAACCGCGAGCAGGTAACTGCTGCGATGAAGCGCCGCAAATCCAAGCCATTATTTATGATAGATATTGCTGTTCCAAGAGACTTGGATCCGGCAATAGCGGCTGTTGATAATGTATTTTTATATGATATAGATGATTTGGAAGGGATCGTAGAAACAAATCTTGAGCATCGTCGTCAGGAAGCGGTCAAGATTGAAGCGATGATAGAAGAAGAAATTGTATTATTCCATGATTGGTATCGCACGCTTGGCGTTGTTCCGCTTATCCGTGCGCTGCAAACGAAATCCACTGATGTTCATGCCGAAACGATGGGCAGCCTTAGAAATAAATTGCCTGACCTTGATGAGCATGAGTGGAAAGTAATTAGCAAATTAACGAAAAGCATGTTAAATCAAATGATGCAGGATCCGATATTGCGAATTAAAGAGATGGCAGCCGAGAAGCGGGCAGATGAGGCAATGAATACATTTGTGCAATTGTTCGCTCTGGATGATTATTTGGCTAAGGTGCGCGAGGCAGAGCTGCAAGCGGCCGAGCAGGCTGCTGGTGCAAAAACAAAATCCGATACAACTCAATCTGTTGCGGCGCTAGTACGTTCTTAATTAACTCTCATAGCCAGATTCTTTAAACTATAAGAAATGAAGGTTTAACGGAAACGCGCCTCCTTTGTTAAAGAGAAGGACAGCGTAGCCGTTTATCCTTGGGGGCATCTACGGATAAGCATGCTGTAAGGTGGAGGGAGTATGGGATCTGCAAATTGGATGTATGATGCAATGCTTTATGTATATGCCCTGAGCCTTCTGTTCTATTTTTCCGATTTTGTTGATGCTAATCGGAAAGCTAAGCGGATAGGTACAGGGCTCCTTATTTTTGTATGGCTGCTGCAAACCGGCTATTTATTTATTCAGCTGCTGCGGCATGATGAAGCATTACAAATCAATCCATTTGAGTATTCATTAGTTTTTTCATGGTTTCTAGTAACGGTGTCATTAATTATTAATCGGTTTTTTTATATAGATTTAATCGTTTTTTTCGTCAACGCCGTAGGCTTTGCTGTGCTCGCGTTGAACTTTTACAGCAATCCAAGAGGCAGCCAGCGGTTCGAGCTGTGGCAGACAACGAAAGAGATGCTGTATGTACATATCAGTTTAGTGCTTGCCGCATATGCATCTCTGACGATTGGAGCTTTGCTTGCGGGCATGTATATGTTTTTGCATAATCGCTTGAAAAATAAAAAGTGGTCCAAAATGATGCGCCGCTTTCCGAGTCTGGATACGATTGACCGATATATGGAGCGCTCAGTCATTATAGGGGTGCCGCTCCTGACAATGTCGCTGGCCGTTGCGGTTACCTCGCTGCTTGTAGAAGGCCGGGCGATGTATTTGCTTGATTGGAAGGTACTTGCTTCCTTCGCAGGGCTTATCCTTTATGTGCGCTACATTTATTTGCGCGCTGTAAACGCGATGACAGGTCTGCAATTGTCAAAGCTTTTTCTGGTCGGATACGGCTTGCTAATCGTCAATGTAGTAACAGATTCCTTTTCATCGTTCCATTAATTTAAATAGGAGGCAGTTTGTGATGACTAGTGTAGATCATGTACAGCGAGTAATAAAAGTTGGGACTAGACAAAGCTCATTAGCTTTGACGCAAACCGGCCAGGTTATCGATCAGCTGCAGCAAATTTGCGAGCAACACGGCTTAAACTATACGTTCGAAATTCATAAAATTGTAACCAAGGGAGACCGCATCCTCGATGTGACGCTGTCGAAGGTAGGCGGCAAAGGGTTGTTTGTAAAGGAAATTGAACAGGCGCTGCTGGACGGTGTTATTGATTTGGCTGTTCACAGCATGAAGGATATGCCCTATGAGCAGCCTGCAGGCTTAATGAACGGCGCTACTCCCAAACGGCTGTCTGCACAGGATTGCTTGATTATGCGCAAGGGAAGCAGCTTTGCGGACCTGCCGCCAGGAGCAAAAGTCGGAACTAGCAGCTTGAGGCGTTCCTGTCAGCTTAAACATGCAAGACCTGATCTGCAGATCCAATTTATTAGAGGCAATATTGATTCCCGCATACGCAAGCTTGAGACGGAAGGCATGGACGCAATCGTGCTGGCAGCTGCAGGACTGACTCGCATGGGCTGGGAGGATCGTATCTCCGCTTTAATTCCAGAGGATATTTGTGTGCCTGCTGTAGGCCAAGGAGCGCTTGGCATTCAATGCCGTGAAGCCGACGGTGCGATTAGGGACCTTCTGCAGCTTCTCAATGATCCAGACACGGATAGAACGGTTAGAGCTGAGCGCAGCTTCCTGGGAACGATGGAAGGCAGCTGCCAGGTGCCAATCGGCGCTAATGCGGTTTTATTCCCAGACACTTCCGCTGCAAATGCAGCACCGATTATTGAGCTCACAGGTATAGTGGGTTCTGCTGACGGCTCCGTCTTGTTAAAGGAAATTCGTCGCGGGCACGATCCGGAGGCACTTGGCCAAGAGGTCGCGAAATTGTTGCTGGCTAACGGTGCCGACCGCATTCTTGAGCAACTTAAGCACGAATAACCCAGCTATCGTTAGGCAACAGTCAGACAGATTTGGCGGTGAGAGTGTGGAAACGGAGAAAAAGGTGCATAGCAACATAGAAAAACCGCTGTTAGACATGCGGATTGTCGTTACTCGAGCACGCTCTCAGTCGCAGCAGTTTATGGAAAGCATTGCGCAGCTTGGCGGCATTCCTTGCGAGCTGCCAGTGATTGATATAAAGAAACCAGATGATACGGATGTAATCGCCCAGATTAAACAGGCTTTGCTGGCAGCTCCAACTTACGATTGGATTGTTTTTACTAGTGTGAACGGCGTTGAACACTTTATGTATTGGCTGGATGATATGCAGCTGGAGCTGAAGCGATTCGTTCAAGCCCGCATTGCGGCAGTGGGGCCGAAAACCGCTGAAGCTTTAAAAAAATACGGCCTGCATGTTGAGCAGCTGCCGGATCATTATCATGCGGAAGGCTTATTGGAGCTGCTGCAAGGCCTGGTTCATCCTGGACAAAAGGTGCTTTTGCCTAGAGGCAATCTGGCACGCAAAATTTTACCAGACACGTTAAGAAACATTGGTATAGATGCAGTTGAAATTACCGTATATTACACAGTTGCTGCTCAAGCTCATGAGCTTGAGGCGCTGGGGTGGCTTAAGCGGCGGGAGGTAGATATCATTACGTTTGCCAGCTCTTCTGCCGTAAACTATTTTGTTGAAATGCTGCTGCAGAACGGGATAGGCAACCCGGTGCAATTGCTGGAGCATGTGCCGCTTGCAAGCATCGGGCCGCTGACGAGTCAGACGATTCGATCGATAGGTCTTGAAGCAGCCATAGAGGCGGAGCATTCTACGATGCAGCATATGCTGGAGGCTATAGTAAATTATACGAATAAAGCAGGAGAGGATCGTTAAAATGACATTTCCGATAGTAAGAAACCGCCGTTTACGAGGAACATCAGCACTTCGCAATTTAGTAAGGGAGACAGTGCTTACGCCGAATGATTTTATTTATCCCCTGTTTGTGACGCATGGCAGCAATGTAAAAGAGGAAATTCCTTCGATGCCAGGCGTATATCATTATTCGCTTGATCTGCTGGAAGCAGAAATTAAAGAAATTGCAGAGCTTGGCATTCAAGCGATTTTATTATTCGGGGTGCCTGATTATAAAGATGCGGAGGGCAGCTCTGCATTTGCGCAGGACGGTATCGTCCAGCAGGCAGCAAGAGCTATTAAACAATGGGTGCCAGACTTGCTGATTGTTGCAGATACTTGCTTGTGCCAATTTACAGATCATGGCCACTGTGGAGTGATAATAGCGGATAAAGGTACTGGCACGGCTACGGTAGATAATGACCGATCCTTGGAGCTGCTTGTTCGCACCGCAGTTTCCCAAGCGGAAGCAGGCGCTGATATTATCGCTCCATCGAATATGATGGATGGCTTCGTGCAGGCGATAAGAGCAGGATTGGATGCAGCAGGCTTTGAGCATATTCCGATTATGTCCTATTCTGTGAAATATGCTTCCGCTTATTACGGGCCTTTCCGTGAGGCAGCGCATTCGGCACCGCAATTTGGAGATCGCAAAACGTATCAAATGGATCCTGCCAATGTACGGGAAGCGCTTCGCGAGGCGGAGACCGACACGGCTGAAGGAGCAGATATGCTTATGGTTAAGCCGGCCTTAGCCTATATGGACGTTTTGAAGCTGCTGAAGGAGCAATTTGATTTGCCTGTAGTAGCCTATAATGTGAGTGCGGAGTATTCGATGGTGAAAGCTGCTGCTGCTAATGACTGGATTAATGAGCAGGCGGTTGTTCTGGAAACGCTGCTAAGCATGAAGCGCGCCGGAGCAGATATTATTATTACTTACCATGCGAAGGATGCGGTTCGCTGGCTGAGAGGGGAAGCTTAACATGAACAATGAACAAACGCGGGTAAGAAATGATCAGCGTTCAGCTGAAGCATTTGCAAGAGCGAAAAAAGTCATTCCGGGCGGAGTCAACAGCCCTGTGCGCGCTTTCCGTTCAGTAGGCTTGACTCCTGTCTATATGGAGCGCGGCGAGGGCAGCCGTGTCTTTGATATAGACGGCAACAGCTATATTGATTATGTTGCTTCCTGGGGACCGCTTATTATGGGCCACGCTCATCCAGAGGTTGTAGAGGCCATTAAGAAAACAGCTGAAAAAGGAACAAGCTTCGGCGCACCTACAGAGCTGGAAACATTGATGGCTGAGCTTGTGTGCGAGCGCGTGCCTTCAGTTGATATCGTTAGGATGGTTAATTCAGGAACGGAAGCTACGATGAGTGCGCTTAGATTGGCGCGCGGCTATACAAAACGATCGAAAATTATGAAATTTGAAGGCTCCTATCATGGGCATGCGGACAGCTTGCTGATTAAAGCAGGCTCTGGCGTCGCAACATTGGGGCTGCCTGACAGCCCGGGCGTTCCGGAGCAAATTGCGGCCCATACGATTACTGTACCTTACAATGATTTGGCATCGGTCAAGCTTGCTTTTGAAAAATTCGGCGAGGAAATAGCTTGTATTATAGTTGAACCGATAGCAGGCAATATGGGTGTCGTTCCGCCGCTTCCTGGCTTTTTACAGGGGCTTAGAGACATTACGGTACAATATGGCAGCCTGTTAATTTTTGATGAGGTTATGACAGGGTTCCGGGTAGGCTACAGCTGTGCGCAGGGCTTATTTGATATAAAACCGGATCTTACTTGCTTTGGCAAAGTAATCGGCGGCGGGCTTCCGGTTGGAGCATACGGCGGAAAACGCGAGATTATGGAGATGATTGCGCCTAGCGGACCAATCTATCAGGCTGGCACGCTTTCCGGAAATCCGCTTGCAATGGCTGCAGGCTATACAACCTTGAAGCTGTTAACGCCTGCTGTTTATGAACAGCTGGAGCAGCAATCGATGAGACTGGAGCAAGGCTTTAAAAGCAATGCAGCGAAGCATGGCATTGATGCAACAATCAATCGGGTCGGTTCAATGGTTTGCCCGTTTTTCACCGATCAGAAGGTCGTTGATTATGAGACTGCCAAAACATCGAATCTGGAGCAGTTCAAAGCATATTTCTCTTCCATGCTTGATTTGGGAGTAAGTGTGGCGCCGTCTCAATTTGAGGGCATGTTTGTGTCAGCAGTCCACTCTGATGAAGATATAGAAGCTACAATTGCTGCACATAGCGAGGCGCTAAGCAGACTGTAGCCTGTGCTGCTTATAAAGCATATACAAATTGTAAGCAATAATAACTGGCAAGCCTGCGCTACTGATCGGTAGAGCAGGCTTGTTATGCAGTTGGGGGTAAGACATGGATTGGCATATTGCTATTAATCGATCGGGAGAATGGATGGAGCTGGATTGGGAGCTTATTGCAAGGTGGGAAATCGGGAGAGCTTCTGATGCTGATCGCATAACAAAGCAGCTGCCAGAACCGGGAAGTCACGTTCATCTCGTTAAGCAGTGGCTTATAGAAGCAGAATTTTTTCCTGCCAAGTGGATAAATCGTTTGTTTTCTGTAGGCGGAATGAAATGGCGCGGCCATTTTTTGCAATTGCATGCCTTTCCGAAGGTTGATCTGAAGAAGGAGCCGTTGTTCGTAAAGGCTATGCGCGTGCAAGAAAAGCTGCAGATTGAAGTTTTATATGAGGATGATTATTGCCTTGTATTGCTCAAGCCGGTTGGCATGCCGGTTCATGAAGCCAACGAGCGGCAAACAGCCGTGCTCGATATCGCAGCGGCGCAATATGCAATGTCTGGCTGCGAGGAGCCTTTTCCTGTAAGGCATATTCATCGGCTTGACGCCGATACGTCCGGAGCTGTGCTTTATTCTAAAAATGACCTTGCGCAATATCGGCTGGATGAGGCGATGCGGAGCAATCAGGTTGAACGTTATTACATAGCTGCCGTTCATGGCGTGCTGAAAAAAAATAGTGGCGTCATCAAACTGCCTATTGGCAAGGACAGGCATATAAGCGGCAAGAGAAGGGTTGCGCAGGGCGGCGAGATGGCTGTTACGCATTATCAATGCCTGGCAAGAGGAAGCGACTGCTCGCTTGCAGCCTTGCAGCTTGAAACGGGCAGAACACATCAAATCAGAGTTCATATGAGTGATATGGGCCATCCTTTAATAGGGGATTCCTTATATGGGGGCGTTGGAAATCTGGGACATCAGGCGCTGCATGCGGAAAGGCTTATTTTTCCTCATCCGATTACAGGTCGGCGTATAAATGTAGAGGCTCCTTGGCCGGAATGGCTTAAAAAATTTGCAGAGCAAATGAAAGACTAACAATTTGATAGGCATGCTTATGACTATTCTACCATATAGATAAGTAGTGGATGTATCCGTTAATTACAATGCATTCAACCTATGGAGGGAGGACTGTAGCGTGTCAGATCAAACAAATGGTCTTCGATTTGATGTTTATGAGCGTGTTCATTTGCCTGAAGATGTAGCGGCGATAGATGAATTGGAGGAAATAGAGCTCATTCCCCGTATTGCAGTTATAGATGAAGGGGAACAAGCCATATTAAGAGGTCAATTGCTGCTGAACGGCGTTTATCGCGGCCAAGAGGAGCAAGACGGCCTATTAGTACTGGAGCATCGCATTCCTGTTGAAATTTCGCTGCCGATGAGCAGGGTCTCTCGTCTTGATGATATATCGATTGATATTGACAATTTCGATGTTGATATATTGTCTGCGCGTACTTTGAATATTACAGGCGTGCTTTCTTTGAAGGGCTTGCTTGTAGAATCATTGGATGAGGAAGAAAATAACTGGAGCGAAGAGGTGTACACCGCTGTACATGAGCGGGCGGATGAAGTACAGCTTCATGCGCAGCAATTCGAATCTTCCCAATATCAACCCCATTTTTCTTCCTACATAGTGCAGGAGGATGAAGAAGAAATATCATACGACCGGTCAAGCGATGAGGATGAAGAGGCCGAGGCTGAGTATGCCGCTGATCACGCGTATGATAGCGAGGAAGATGCTGAACAAGAGCAGGAAGAAGAGGAAGAAGAGGAGCGTCCGGAAGAGCAGCTTGATGAGCAATGGGATAACATTGCCGCTTCTGATTCAGATGAGGAAGAGTGGGAGCAGGAAACGGTAGAGCTCGCAGCAGATGACCGTGAGGAAGCAGCAGAGAATTGGCAAACTGAGGAGCAGGCTAAGTGGCAGGCGCAATGGCAAGCGGAACAGCTTTCTTATCAAGCTTCTGCTGCTGTACTGCGTGATCCGGAAAATGCAGAGCAAAATGAGGAGATTTATGAGGATTCCGATCTAGCTGAGGAAGAAGAAGAACGTCCACAGTATACAGCGGTTGAGCAGGAGGCGTCATTCGAGCAATTGGAGGATACTGCGGAAGAAACAGAGCTTTCTTTTGCGCATAATGAAGCTGTTGTCCCTCGCGAAGAAGCTGCGCCTGAGAAGCAGAGCTTGCAAATTGCCTTTAATGCGAAGCCTGTGAGCGAGTCAGGCGAGGAGCAAAGCGGTTTAGGAATCAGCTCACTGCTGCAATCGAGCAAGAGAGAAAGCGCTGCGCGCAAGGCGGCTGTACAGAGCGATATAGAAGCAGTCGCTGAAGAACAAGAGCGTACAGAAGAACAGGAAGAAGTGGAATGGAAAAAAATGTTTTTAAATAAAAGCGCTTCTGATCAAAGCTTTAAAAAGATCAGGCTATGCATAGTACAGCGTGAAGAGACGCTGGAACAAATTGCGCTGCGCTACAGTCTTAATCCGCGAGAGATTTTGCAGCACAATCGTCTTTCTGAGCCATCTGTATCCGAAGGGCAAATTATATATATACCTTCATAAGGCATAATGCAAACAGGCTGCCGCCAAGATCGTTATTGAATCTTGGCGGCAGCCTGTTTGTCTTTTGCAGATCAGACTCAATTTACAAACGGCTATCTATAAAAAACAAACATCTCTTCTTGATTAACTTTATTGTTTGCCTCTCCAATCTAAAGCATAATAGCTTCATAATGATTCGAGGGGGAAGATGTTATGGCAAAGGGAAAAATAAAATGGCTGTCTGCAGTGGTTGCACTTATTACGGCGTTCAGCTTGACTGCTGCATGCGGAGGCGGTACGTCTGATGGAGGAAATAAAGGAAATCAGGGAAATCAAAGCAACCAAGGCGGCACGAGTAATCAAGGGAATAAAGGTAACAACGAGAAAATAACGATTACGTTCCAAAACATTTATCCCGATCCGACCGACCCTAAGTATCAAATGCTGCGTGATATTGTAAGCGAATACGAAGCAGCGAACCAAAACATTAAAATCGAGCTGGATTCTTTAAATACAGACCAGCAGAAGCTCAAGCTGAAAACACAAGCGGCATCGAAGGAAGTGCCTGATATTACAATTGTGAATCCGGCAGCTCAAATGCAGCCGTTCGTAGATGCAGACCTGTTCGCACCGCTTAATGAGATGGTGGAAAAGAACGGCCTTAAGGGAACTTTCCAGGAAGGCATTCTTGACTACTATACCTTCGACGGCAATTTGTATGCTTTGCCAGACGGCAATAATATAGCGATCGTCTATTACAATAAAGAGCTGTTCCAGCAAGCGGGTGTAACGGTGCCGCAAACCTTTGAAGAAATGGTGGAAGCAGTAAAGAAGCTGAAGGCAGCAGGCATTACGCCAATTGCGATCGGTGAGAAGGATACTTGGACGGGATCATTTTTATTCATGAATATATTGCTGCGCACGAATCAAGGACCTGGCTTCCTGAATGCAGTGCTGGATGGCAGCAAAACTTTTGAGGATCCGGCCTTTACGGAAGCCGTTGATGCATTCCAGTCTCTAGTGCAGGCAGGTGCTTTCCAGGAAGGTGCGACTTCATTCGATTATAATGCTGGCGAGAATTTGTTTAAAACAGGCAAGTCGGCGATGTACTTTATGGGCAGCTGGGCGACTGGCGGTATTGAAACCTCCGAGGTGAATGCGAATGACAATGTCGGTGTATTCAAGTTCCCTACGGTAGGAGGAAAAGGGGATGTGAATGAGTTCATGCTTGCCCCGGGCAGTGCGTTCGCTGTATCGAAAAACAGCAAGCATTTAGCTGAAACGCTTGATTTCCTCAACTTTTTTATGATCAACTATCCGAAAAAAGCTTTTGACGTGAAGGGTGCCGTCGGTGTTGCTCAAAATATTGACGGAGATTTTAAAGCAGCAGGCTACTCAAATATGGCAATGGACGTACTGGGCTTGTTCAAAGATGTGAAGGGCGGCGATCTGGCCTTCGACAATACAATGAATCCGGGTACGGCTCAAGTGCATCTAACGAGCATTCAAAGTCTTTTTGTATCGAAAAAAGATGCAGCGGCTATCGCTAAGGAACATCAGACAGCCTATGAGGAAAACAATTAAACATGGCTAAAGCTAGTTGGAAAGGGGAAGCCCGGCGCTCCTCCTTTCCAGATTGCAAGCGGCTTTGAAAGAGGTGAGACGCCGTGAATGTGCTGAAAGTGTCCCGCTGGACGATTGTGGCATTTGTGCTGCCCTGCTTGTTTGTATACTGCTGCCTGGTATTCGTACCGATCTTAATATCGATCTATAGCGGCATGCTGGATTGGAATGGCATTGGCGCTTCTAAATTTATAGGTTTGGCAAATTTTAATAGAATGCTGACAGCTGATCCAGTTTTTTGGCCTTCTGTCGGCCGGACGTTTATGCTTGCCGGATTTTCTATGCTTATTCAGCTTCCGATTGCGCTCTTTGTCGCTATTTTAATCAGCAGATTTGTACGCAAGCCAAATTTTTTTGTATCGAGCTATTTTCTTCCTGTTATTTTATCTGTAGTCGTCATTGGCCAGCTATGGAAAACGATATATGATCCTGCCTCTATGGGCGGCATGATTAACCAAATACTCATTAAACTCGGTCTGAATGACTGGACGCATGCCTGGCTTACAGAGCCAAAATATGCTATATTTGCGATCATTCTCGTTGCTTTGTGGCAATATTTGGGCTACCACGTGCTCATTCAGTTTACTGGCATACAAAATATTCCGGCAGAATTGTATGAAGCCGCTAAAATCGATGGCGCAGAAGGGTTCAAGGCCGACCGTTATATTACGCTGCCGATGATTGTGCCTATTTTTAAAATTTCAGTCGTGCTTTCCTTTATCGGCTCGCTGCAATCCTTTGATTTAATCATGGTTATGACGGGTGGCGGTCCGGCGAACGCAACCGACGTAATTGCAAGCCATATGTATAAAATGTCGTTTCTTTCGCAGAAATACGGCTATGGCAGCGCTGTAGCTTCGTTTTTAGTCATGGTCTGCTTAATCGCTACGCTCGTGATCAATTATTTGTTTAAACGGTTGGAAAAACGTTATGTTTAGAAGGGGGCGCTTGAAATGAGTCGAAATATAAAGACAGCGCCTGCAACCGATCAGCGCAGCCGCAGCTTTTCTGTTATGAAAATAATTATTTTTTTCCTTTTGTCACTATTGCTTGTGACGCAGCTGTATCCGCTGCTATGGCTTTTTCTTTATTCCTTCAAGACAAATGAAGAAATATTATCAGGCAGCTTCTTTGCTTTGCCAGCCAAGTGGCAGTGGCAGAACTACACTGCCGCGATCGAGGGCGGCAGCTACTGGAAGTATTTGTCCAACAGCTTGTTTGTTACTTCGATTACTATGGCAGGCGTGCTGCTTCTGGCTTCGTTGACCGCTTTCGCAATAACCCGATTCAGATGGAAATATGGCCAGCTCGTCCTGCTGCTCTTTTTGCTAGGGATGATGATTCCGCTGCAGAGCACGCTGCTGCCGCTTATGATTATGTTCAGCACTATAGGCATATTAAACACGCATCTGTCACTTATTTTGCCGTATGTTGCCTTCCAGATTCCGATAGCCGTATTTATTCTGAGCGGCTTTATGAGAACGATTCCGCATGAGATAGAAGAATCCGCTATTATGGACGGAGCAGGAGCATTCCGGATCTTTCGGAGCATCGTACTTCCTGTTTCCATCCCGCCGATCATGACGGTTTTGATTTTAACCTTTATTAACATTTGGAATGAATATATTTTGGCTGCGACTTTTATATCATCGGAGCGGCTTAAAACACTTCCTTTCGGGGTATACAGCTTTGTCAGCCAATACTCCGTCAATTATGGAGCGATAGGCGCTTTTCTAGTGCTTGGAGCTTTGCCGGTAATTATTATTTACTTCTTGCTGTCAGAGAAAATTACGAAAGGCATGGTAGCAGGCGCCGTTAAGGGGTAATATGAAAGCATGAAAAATTTTCAATCGATTCATAATCGCTTGTTTCTTATATTTCTGCTTAGCTCGCTAGGACTGCTGGCTATCGTCAGCTTTGCTTATTACCAGCGCGCAACCGATCAAATAAAAGAGAAGGTCGTCACCATTGCCGAGAAAAATATATCGCAGACGGTCGGCCTTTTCGATCTGCTGCTGAAAGGCTATGACAGCGTTACAAAATCTCTGAACAGCAATTATGATTTAATGAGGCTCCTGCAGAATTACGCTATTGCGGATACGGTCGAAGCCGTTAATTTGGAGAGACGAATTACTGATAGCATAGGCGCTATTTTTTATTCCCGCAGCGATATATTAGGTATTCATATTGTTACTAACGAAGATAAAGTGTTCAGCTTTGACCGTTCCAATGGAGCCTCAGTCCGGGACTATTCCGAGATGGCCTGGTTTGCGGAGCTGCAGCAATCGACCGGAGAAATGAGATGGCTCGGCGTATACCCTGAATCGTTAATGAGCGGGGGGATACGTCAGCCAGTTTTTGCATTCGGCAGGCAATTATATGAGCTTACCGCATTGAAATCTATCGGAGTCTTTCTGATCGAAACAGATGTAGGAGCGATATACTCAGCGCTGTCGAATGCGAGCCTAGGTCCAGGCAGTTATGTCATCATACAGGACGCATCAGGTCAGGATATTATTCGGACTAGCGAGGATGATACCGAGCTGCCTGCAAACCTTTCCAACAGCTTGCGCGAGGGGGAAATAATAGTACATGGGACCGATCATGCTTTAGTCACTGCTGCCAAGATCGGGATGGCTGAGTGGACGATGCTCGGCGTCACGCCGAGCCGGGAGCTGCAGCTGGAGCTGAAGGAAACGCAGCAATTTTTGCTTACGGTTATATTAGTGCTGGTAGCTGCAGCTACTATTCTAGCAACGCTTGTGTCCCGTTCATTCTCCTCGCCTTTCAAGAGGCTAATCCAGCAGATGAAACAGGTGGAGCTTGGCAACTTTAAAGGAAGAGTGCATGTCGAATCTTACGGTGAGCTTAATGTTCTAGTAGGCTCATTTAATCGAATGGTAGAGCAGATGGATGAGCTGATTGAGCGCATCAAGCTGGCTTCGATTAGTGAGAAGCATGCAGAGCTGCAGGCGCTGCAGGCCCAGGTAAACCCTCATTTTCTTTTTAATACGCTCGATATGATTTATTGGATGCTGGATGAGCGCGAGAATGACCGGCTGGGCGGAGTTATTTTGGCGCTGTCGAAAATTTTTCGCTACAGCAGCGACTGGGAAGAAGCATCACGCGTTTCGCTGCAGCAGGAGCTGGAGCAAATCAAGCATTATTTTACAATTATAGAAACTCGGCTTGGCGGACGGGCAAATCTTTATATTGAGGTAGAGGAGCGTTGGCTTAAAACATTAGTTCCCAAAATGATCTTGCAGCCAATCGTTGAAAATGCGGTCAAATATGGACTGGAGCCGCTTAATCGGTCAGGTGTGCTAAGGGTATACTCTAGGCATGCAGCAGGAAAGCTGGAAATTATTGTAGAAGATGACGGCGTCGGCATGGAGCAAGAGACGCTCGAACGGGTTGTTCATTCGCTCGCAGGCAGAGAGAATGCCGAGAAAGCAGGCAATGAACGGGAGGAACGCCGAAGCATTGGTCTGCTTAATGTACATCGGCGCATCAGCCTCATGTTTGGTGAAAGCTATGGGCTGCAAATACAGAGCACGCTTGACAAGGGAACGATTGTTACGGCATCCTTTCCGGTGCTTGACAGAGAGGAGGATAAGCGATGAATATTCTCGTGGTGGACGATGAAAGTGTCATTCGCAACGGAATCGAGAGAACGATCCGCAATCATTTTCCACAGCATCAGGTTTTTATTGCTGCCGGCCCTGCTGAAGCGGTTGAGCTGCTTCAAAAAGCGGCGATTGATCTTGTCCTTACGGATGTATTAATGCCAGGTATGACGGGACTGGAGCTGATCAGCCTGACACGGGGGCGCCTCGCCCATATCAAATGGATTGTTATTTCGGCATACTCAGAATTTGCGTATGCTCAGGAAGCAGTCCGGCTTGGCGCCAAGGATTATTTACTGAAGCCGATCGGGAAAGATAGCCTCATCGAGAAATTAAAAGAAATGGATGAGGAAATCGCTGCAGAAAATAAACGGTTAAAAGAAGTGAAGCTGCTCACGCAAAATTTAAGATTTTTGCGCGAGGCTGTTACGGCTCGCTGGGCGTCCAATCTCGATTTGGGAGGTATCGATATATCACCTATAATCGGAGATCATCCGTATTTTCATCTCATTATGCTGAGGATGGACGGAGAAGCTGATTTAAGATTGGAGCATTTCATTGTCGATAATGTGTTATCTGAGCTGATGGATTGTGCAGGAAAAGGCTTTGTTGCAAGCATAGACAGCAAAAATCTGCTCGGGCTCGTCACATTGCGTGAAGGGGAAGAGCTTGGCAAGCTGATCGAACAGCTGCGGACCCATTTAAAACGCTATTTGAAAATACCCTTTCAAGTACTGCATTCCGGCCTTATTAATAATATATCGTGCGTTCCTGAGCAGATTAGACTAATGCGCAAGATGTCAGAATCAAAAGTGTATGATCATTATGCAAGCGGCGGTGAAAAGGCGGTTGAGGTCGCGCTGCAGTATATCCACACTAATTTTGCAGCAGAGCTGACGCTTGAGAAGGTTGCTTCATTCGTATTTTTAAACCCTGTATATTTCAGTCAGCTGTTTAAGCAGAAGACGGGGCATGGCTTTAAGGATTATGTAACCCAACAGAGGCTTGACCGGGCGATGTTGCTGCTTCGGGAGTCTGAGCTGAAAATAAGTGAAATAGCTGAGCGAGTCGGTTATCCTGATGTGCGGCATTTCTCGCAAATATTCCGTAAAAAGACAGGTCTCACACCATCGGAGTGCCGTTTGGGCGGCTCAGTAACTCTATGAAAAAAAGAGTCTCTCATGCCGTGATCAAATGAGGCGGATGCATAAGGATGTTTCCCGTATACGATATAAGTAAAACATTCATCGACACCTAGTACATCGCCCCAATTTTGCTGCGCATATTCATTAACGACAGCTTTTTGTACATTTTTCCGATGCCTTCTATTTTATCAAGCTAAATGAAACAAAGGTTGACTATAGTCAACAAGAAATGTATGATTAATTATATATGTTTTGAAAGACGTTGAAGGGGAATAGTGCACAGTCAGCCTTCAGAGAGCGGAGCCGTTGCGCTGTGAGGTTCCGCAGGTTATTGCTGTACACGAGTCGCCCTGGAGTTGCCCGATTGAATCGATATTGATCGTCGACTAAGTCAGGCCGGTTACAGCCGTTATCGTGTTTGAGTGTCATGCTGCGATCGCCGCATGGAACAAAGGTGGTACCACGGAAGCAGAACCTTTCGTCCTTTATTGTGAGGATGGAAGGTTTTTTATTTTTAAATATAAGACATGTATAAGTTGTGTTCCCTTATGATGTTCTTATATTTCACCGGTAAACGCGCCTAGTTCGTTTAAGCGAAAGACGGCGGAGCCGTTTATCCTTAGCCAAGTTGATTTGTGGAGGATGGAAGTTATGTCAGATAAGCAAGCGAATATTTCAATGGCAACGACGTATGATCCAAAAGCTGCCGAGCAGAAATGGTATAAATATTGGCAGGAAGGAAATTACTTTGAAGCAGGAAAACGGCCGGAGGCTGAAACCTTTACGATCGTAATACCTCCGCCCAATGTAACAGGCATGCTTCATATCGGGCATGCGCTTGATTTTACATTGCAGGATATTTTAATCCGTACAAAAAGAATGCAGGGCTTCGATACGTTGTGGCTGCCAGGGACAGACCATGCCGGCATCGCGACACAAACGAAGGTGGAGCAAAAGCTGCGCGAGCAGGGCTTGTCGCGCCATGATCTAGGCCGCGAGGCTTTCCTAGAGCAGGTATGGGAATGGAAGGATCAATACGCAGGCACGATTCGCGATCAATGGGCGAAGATGGGCCTTTCGCTTGATTATTCGCGCGAGCGGTTTACTTTGGATGAAGGGCTTTCCAAGGCTGTTCGTGAGGTGTTTGTTTCCTTATATAACAAAGGGCTTATTTATCGCGGCAAAAAAATTATTAACTGGGATCCGGCTGCAAGAACGGCGCTTTCTGATATTGAAGTAGAGTACAAAGAGGTTAACGGCCGCTTGTATCATTTGCAATATCCATTAGCTGACGGAACAGGACATCTTACTGTTGCGACAACTCGCCCTGAGACGATGCTCGGCGATACAGCTGTTGCGGTTCATCCTGAGGATGAGCGTTACAAGCATTTGATCGGAAAAACCTTGCTGCTTCCAGTTGTGAACAGAGAAATTCCGATTATCGGCGATGAGTATGTGGAGAAAGAATTTGGATCGGGAGCAGTTAAGATAACACCTGCACATGATCCGAATGACTTTGAAGTGGGCGAGCGCCATCAGCTGCCGCAAATCATCGTAATGGATGAGTCCGGCGTTATGAATGATGAAGCTGGCCCGTATAAAGGAATGGACCGTTTTGAATGCCGTCAGAAGCTTGTTGCTGATCTGCAGGAAAGCGGCATATGCGTGCTGATTGAGGAGCATGTGCATCAGGTTGGGCACAGCGAGCGCAGCGGAGCAGTAGTTGAGCCGTATTTGTCCACACAATGGTTTGTAGCGATGAAGCCTTTGGCTGAAGCAGCAATTAAAGCGCAGAAGGAAGGAAAAGGCGTTAACTTCCTGCCTGACCGCTTCGAAAAAATATATATGAACTGGATCGAGAATGTTCGCGACTGGTGTATTTCCAGACAATTGTGGTGGGGCCACCGCATACCTGCCTGGTATGACGAGGCAACTGGCGAGATGCATGTGTCGCGCGAGGATCTTGCAGGCGATCATTTGATTCAAGACAACGATGTGCTTGATACATGGTTCAGCTCCGCTTTATGGCCGTTCTCAACACTGGGCTGGCCGGAGCAAACTGAGGATTTGAAACGCTTCTACCCAGTTGATGTCATGGTAACGGGTTATGATATCATTTACTTCTGGGTTGCTAGAATGATATTTACAGCTCTTGAGTTTACGGATCAAATGCCGTTTAAAGATGTGCTGCTGCACGGGCTTGTTCGTGACCGCGACGGCCAAAAAATGTCTAAATCGCTCGGCAATGGTGTAGATCCGCTTGAAGTTATTGAGCAGTATGGCGCTGATGCTATGCGCTTTATGCTCTCTACAAGCAGCACACCTGGCCAGGATTTACGCTACCGTACCGAGAAGGTAGAGCAGGCGCGTAATTTTGCAAACAAAATATGGAACGCTTCCCGCTTTGCGATGATGAATCTGGAAGGCTTTGAAGCGAAGGATATCGACTTGACTGGCAAGCTAGGCACAGCTGACCGTTGGATTTTGCATCGCTTGAATGAGACGGTCAAAGACGTTACCCGCTTAATTGACAGCTATGAATTTGGTGAAACAGGCCGGCTGCTGTACAACTTCATTTGGGATGATCTATGTGATTGGTATATTGAATTTTCCAAGCTCAGCTTGAACGGGACTGATGAAGAAGCAAAGCGGGCAACGCAATCGGTGCTCGTGTATGTATTGGATCGCACGCAGCGTCTTATTCATCCGTTCATGCCATTTATAAGTGAGGAAATTTGGCAGCATCTTCCTCATGAAGGTGAATCGATCACTCTTGCGCAATGGCCGCGTTACGAAGCAGAATTGGAAGCTCCGGATGCTGTAAAAGAAATGGAACTTCTTATGGAAATGATTCGTGCTGTCCGCAACATTCGCGCTGAAGTCAATGTGCCGATGAGCAAAAAGGTAGAGCTGCTGGTAAAGCCGACGAGCGAGGCGGCAGCAGGGATATTGAGCTGTAACGAGGAGTTTGTTAAACGGTTCTGCGGTACTTCTTTGCTTGAGATCAACGTAGCGCTTCATGCGCCGGACAAAGCCATGACTGCTATCGTAACGGGAGCAGAGCTTTACTTGCCGCTTGCTGGCTTGATTGATATTTCGCAGGAGATTGCTCGTTTGGAAAAAGAAATGCAGCATTTGAATGCCGAGGTTGAGCGCGTGGAGAAAAAGCTGAGCAATGAAGGCTTTGTTGCCAAAGCACCAGCTAAAGTCATCGAGGAAGAACGCAGAAAAATGGAAGATTACGCAGAGAAACGCGATAAGGTAGTAGCCCGAATCGCGGAACTACGCGGTTAAAAGAGGGTTGTAAATATGAACAATACGCAAATGGAGCAGCGGCAATTTGAGCCGCTGCAATCCTATCAGGAAGCTGTAGACTGGATTACAGGCCTCATTCCATTCGGAATTCGGCCGGGACTGGATCGTATCGAGCAAATGATGGAGCTGCTTGGCAATCCTCAGCGCCGATTGAAATTTATTCATGTGGCTGGTACTAATGGCAAAGGCTCAACCTGCTCCTTTCTTGCTAATATATTGCAAAAAAGCGGCTATGATGTAGGCATGTTCACCTCACCTTATATAACGAAATTTACGAATCGCTTTCAATATAATGGCGCAGATATTGAAGAGGGTACTCTGCTTCAGCTCGCCAACCAATTGAAGCCGATTGTAGAGGTGATGGCTCAGACTGAGCTGGGCTCGCCAACTATGTTCGAGGTGTCAACAGCACTTGCCATTTTGTTCTTCGCCAAAGTCACCTATCCGGATTATGTTGTTTGGGAGACAGGGCTTGGCGGCAGAATGGATGTAACCAATATTGTTCGGCCCGTCATTTCGGTGATTACAAATGTTGGCCATGATCATATGGATCGTCTGGGCAATTCAATTGTCGAGATTGCGGCTGAGAAGGCTGGCATTATCAAATCAGGCACTCCGATAGTGAGTGCGGTGGAACAGCCGGAAGTAATTGAAGTAATTAGGGAGACCGCAATACGAAATAAGAGCACGCTGTATTTGCTCGGAGAGAAGTTTTCGGAAACGATGCTTTCTGAAGAGCAGGATAAGCAAACTTTTCGTTTTGAAGGGCCATTCCGCACGATGGAGCCGCTTAGCATTACGCTGAATGGCGCTCATCAGCGCAAAAATGCTGCAGTAGCTATTATGGTAATAGAAGTGCTGCGCCAATATGACGCTCTAGTCGTTGAGGATGAAGCGTTGATGGAGGGACTGAGCCAAGCTGCATGGCCGGGACGTCTTGAAATGATCTCGCAAAATCCGCGTCTGCTGATCGATGGGGCGCATAACCCGGAAGGGGCAGAATCACTTGCAGCAGCATTGAAAAATACGTATCGCTATGACCGTCTTCATATGATGATAGCAATGCTCGATAATAAGAATCATCGCGATACGTTGAAGCATATACTACCATTAGTGGATACGCTGATCGTTACTGAGCCGGATTATCGCATGAAAAAAAGTGCAGAGCAGTTAGCGCAGCTTATTGAGGAAATGCGCAATGAGCTTCCCGTGTCTGCTGACTTCAAGCTTGAAGTGGAACCGGATTGGCAAGCAGCGCTAAGTAAATTAAAACAGTTGACGGAGGAAACGGATCTTGGGGTAGTAACGGGCACTCTTTATTTGATTGCTGATGTTCGCTCTCTGGTTTTGTTCAATTCGAATGCTGAAAAGGGTTGGTGAACCGTCTTTGAATACAGCTGAACATATTCATTTCATCGGGATTGGCGGTTATGGCATGAGTGCAATTGCACGCGTCATGCTGGAGATGGGCTATAAAGTAACAGGATCTGATGTAGCCAGCCAAGAGCTTACACAGAAGCTGGCAGCAAAAGGCGCTGACATTTATTTGGGCCATCAAGCCGAGCATGTTACAGGAGCGGATCTAGTCGTATATTCTACAGCTTGTCCTAAGGATAATGTAGAAAGAGTAGCAGCGGAGGCGCTTCATATTCCTGTACTGCACCGCTCGCAAATGCTGGCTCAAATTATGAATGCCGGCAAAGGGATAGCGGTAGCAGGCGCGCATGGAAAAACATCAACATCTTCTATGATTGCACTTGTAATGGAAACATGCGGTGCAGACCCGACCTATGTTATAGGCGGGGAAATTGTTAACGTAGGAACTAATGCGAAAGCGGGAAAGGGCGAATATGTTGTAGCGGAAGCGGACGAAAGCGACGGTTCCTTTCTGCACTATTATCCATCCATAGCGATCGTAACGAATATCGAGCCTGATCATCTTGAAAATTATGATGGGGATTTCGGAAAGCTAAAGGCGGCATACGTGCAATTCCTTCAGCAGGTAAAGGAAGGCGGCCATGCCATCGTTTGTACAGATGATGATACGATTGTGGAGCTGCTTCCGCAAATATACGAAGGCAAACATGCAAGCCTATCGGAGCAGCTTATTACGTATGGCATAGATTCGCCTGCGGATTACAAAGCAGAAAATATTGAGTTCGGCCATTTGCAGGTAGCTTTTGATATGAGCTATAAGGGCAAGCTGCTAGGCAATATTCGCTTGTCTGTTCCAGGCAAGCACAATGTTTATAACGCAATGGCAACGGTTATTACTTGCTTGCAGGCAGGCATAGCCTTTGACAAGATTGCAGAAGCGATCACATTGTTCAGAGGGGCAAAAAGAAGGTTTCAAGTCGTGGGTGAAGTGAATGATGTTTTAGTTATAGATGATTATGCGCATCATCCAACTGAAATTCAAGCTACTTTAAGCGCGGCGAGAGCGACTGGGAAGCGCATTGTCGCTGTGTTCCAGCCGCAGCGGTATACGAGAACGTACTTTTTGTTTGAGCAGTTTAGCCGTGCATTTTCTGAGGCCGACGAGGTGATCATTGCTGATATTTACTCTCCTGCGGGAGAAAAGCAAATTGAGGGTGTCAGCTCAGGCAAGCTTGTTGAGCTGATTCGTCAAAACAGCAACAGTAATGCGAGGCATATTCCAACGAAGGATGAGATTCATCAATATTTAGCTTCTCATTCTGCACCTGGCGATCTTATTATTACAATGGGTGCAGGCGATATTTGGAAGGTAGCCAGCTCGGTTGTAGATAGTTTACAAAGCAAGCAAGGCTGACAAACAAGCGAATCTTAAGGCGAATAGCCTGTAAGATTCGCTTTTTATATTACAAGAAACTATGACCGTCATAAATCTCTCTTTCTATTCATAGAATTATACTAGAATCAGGTTGGGAGGGAGAAGCTGTATGTACACTGGCGTTAATAGAAATCATCGCATTACGTTTCGTTTTGACAATAAGGGAAAATCGATTCCTACAAATGAAGATGATCATAAAGAAGAGCAATGTCCGCCTCAGGATGGTGGACAAGCAGATATAGACAATAACTATTCGGAGCATAATAAAGAGGAAAATATGCAATCGGATCCCGAAATTACATCTTTTTACGAAGAAATAGCAGAAGATGCATGGAAATATGAAGAAACTCAAAAAGCTGGAGATATAAAAGCTAGCCGCTCTGATCAGCTGAAGGAGCGGGAGGAGACTATGCCGCATGCGCTGCAGCAGCATTCGGTTATGGACAGCCTAAAAGATATTAACCCTTGGAACAGTCCGTATCAGGATGATATAACAGCGCTGGAGCAATTGATTCGGGACTCAAATGATAACCCGCAGCAAGAAGAGCAAGTCAGCAGGAAAGATACAAATGAGCTGAAAACAACGGCTGCTGCCAATAAACGCTTCGAGCTTCAGCTGAAGGACGATGAGCTGGGTCCAACTTTCGAAGAGGGAGCAGAGGATGAATTAGCTTCTGATCGCTCATATTATAGCAGAAAAACAAAAAGCCCTTCCTGGCTTAACGTGCTGCTTTATGTAGTCGGAGCTCTTACAACTGGCGCATTGTTCGGCTATTTCATTTTAACGCTATTTATGGGCAATTCCATTTGGTCTAGCATTGGCGATCAGCCGGCGGCGAATATCCCTTCGGGCGAAAGCAAGCCGGCCATGTCAGAGCAAATAGACACCAATCCTGTACCCGGTAACAATCAAGCCCAGCAAAAACCGCTTGATGGTGCTGTCAAAGCAGTTTCCTTAGCCGGTGGATCGCAATCCTACTACATGCTGCAATTCGGTTTGTTTAATCAAAAGGAAAGCAGAGATGCTGCACTGCAGCAGCTGACCTCAAAAGGAATAGCTGCATCTACAGCGCAGACCGAGGATGGCTACCGCGTATATGCTGGAATAACGACGAAGAAATCCGACGCCAATCTGCTTGTCAGCCACTACCCGCAATTGGAGCTTTATTTGAAAGAGGTAGTTATCAAACAGCCGCAAGCTTTGCCTTTTGATGGAACCGCGGATACAGCAAATCGCTTCTTCGAGCAAACTGCCCAATTGCTTGCATCCTGGAGTGAAATGATCGCAGCCCAGCTAGAGCAGCCGACGCTATCTTCCTTTGGCGAGGCAGCCGCTGCCGCATTGCAGGAGCAATTTGACGCCTGGAATGAAACCAGCAAGCAAATGAAAGCCGGTATGAGCGATGAGCAGGGCGGCAAATTCGTGAACACGATAGCTACTGCTATTACAGATGCAGCAGCAGCCATGAAATCATATAATGACCAGGTGGCTATGCCTTATTTGCAAACGACACAGCAAGCAATGATGAAGGCGGTTCTTGCTCAAAAGGATTGGTTTGATCATCTAAATGCGTTGTAATGAGCTAAGAAGCTCCGTATAATAGAAGCTAATGTCACTTTGTAACGAAAGGCGCTGGCTTATGAAAAAAAATGGCTGGGTTCTATTGTTATTTATTGTATTGGGTCTATTTGCGGGTGCATTAATAGCCCGGTGGCTGCAGCCGCTTAAGGGAATATCTTTTTTGACAGAGCCGCTTACGGCTAAATTTTCGCCTGATATCGATTTGTATGTGCTAAGCTTCAGCTTTGATTTGACGCTTTCTATCAGCTTGCTTAGCATTGTCGGAGCGCTGCTCGCGATATGGCTTTATCGTAAAATGTAGGTTAAGGAGTAGAAAGATGCTTGAAGGAACAACAACTATCTATCACAACCCGTTGCTGCCCCGATTCAGCAGCATAGTGCTCGCATCTTCCTCGCCGCGCAGGCAGGAGCTGATACAATCTTTGGGATTGAAGCTCCCAATCAAGCTTGCGCCAACTTACGTAGATGAAACCTATGAGAAGGAATGGCAGCCTCATCAAATTGTAGAGCAGTTAAGCCTCCGCAAAGCGCATGCGGCTGCTGCGAAGCTGCGGCAGCAGTTAAGCGAAGAGGAGGCTTTGCTCGTAATAGGCTCGGATACGATCGTGGTCAAAGACAGCGAAGTACTTGGAAAGCCTGAGGATGAGCAGGAGGCCAGACGGATGCTGAGCCGGCTGCAAGGCAGCAGACATCAGGTGTTTACCGGTCTTGCCTGTACATGGGTCAGCAGCAAGAGCCAAACGCTCAGCGAGGCAGACCGCTCATTCGAAACGTACCAAATGGGGCGTACCGGCAGCTTTCAGATGCGCAGCTCGGCAGCGGAGCGCCTGCCATATGAAGCGGTAGGGCACACGGTCAGCGAGGTTACCTTCCGGGAAATGAGCGGGCAGGAAATTGCCGACTATACAGCAAGCGGATATCCGCTTGATAAAGCCGGCGCATATGGCATTCAAGGCATAGGGGCAATTTTTATCGAGAGAATTGAAGGGGATTTCTATAGCGTAATGGGATTGCCAATCAATTTGCTGTATATGATGCTGAGGCGCTTTGGCATTAGTCCGCTTGAATAAGCAGAGTTATTGCTTTTTATAAACAACAAGAATTGTGCTTCGTTGGTGTTCGTTCCCGCCTGGGGTTGATTTAATGACTGAACCGTAACAAACGTTGACAACCTGCTCCTCGCTTAATGTAGCGAGAAACTCATTAGCTTTGTTTACAGCATAGGAATTGTCTGTGTCGATAAATTCTTTTACCTGAATCATGTGCTACAGCTCCTTTCAAGTTTGCAAGGCTAGCTTAGCACCTTCAAATCCTTTATGTCAAACGGATTTAGCGGTAATGCTGTCAAAAAAACAATTAACTGTTATAATGGTTGTAGCGTTGTTAGTTTAATGCGAATGAATAAATTCTCATTATTGAGCAATAAGAAAAAAACTTGCCAATTATTAGTTATTTCGAAAGCCGAAATTTGCTGCAAAAGTGCAGGAAATACGAGCATTTACAAGCATTCCTATCATGCAGGTTGAATGAACAGCCGTCTCCCCAGGAGACGGCTGTTTGCGTATCTTCAGCTTAGGACAGTCAGTTGTGAAATCAACTGGTCCTTGCTGCACTATACTCTCAAAAAAAACATGGTATAATGAAAGGCGTGTAATTCATTCATGCCTTTTTATAGCTTTATTTACTGAAAAGAGAGGATGAATGAACGATGTTGCCACAAATAATTAAGGATGTGCCATTAGAGGAGCGTCCAAGGGAAAGAATGCTTCATTATGGAGCAGCTGCACTTAGTCATGCCGAGTTGATAGCAATATTGCTGAGAACCGGAACGAATAATCAATCAGCTATACATGTTGCGACGAATTTACTCGGTAAATGCGGCGGCTTGCATAGCCTGATCGATATGACTAGGGAAGAAATGATGTCGGTGAAAGGGATTGGCGAAGCGAAGGCCATACAGCTGCAAGCAGGAATTGAGCTGGGACGACGATTGTCAAGAAGCAGACTGGGACAGTCTATAGCTATAAGAAGTCCCAAGGATGCGGCAGAACATGTCATGGATGAACTCAGATATTTGAAGAAGGAGCATTTTTTATGCTTGTTTTTAAATACGAAAAATCATGTAATTGCCCGGGAAACGATGTCAATTGGTACGCTTAATGCAGCGCTGGTGCATCCGCGGGAGGTTTTCCGCGCTGCGATTAAACATAATAGTGCTTCGATTATATGCGTACATAATCATCCAAGCGGAGATCC
>NZ_JBOZWO010000017.1:0-120818 GCF_050864975.1 Paenibacillus sp. GXUN7292
ACGTGATGTTCATAGTTGTTTGAATATTGGCGTGTCCTAATCGTTCTTGCACTTGTTTGATGTCTTTCGTTTGACGGTAGTATATTGTTGCATGCGTGTGCCGCAGCAAGTGAGGGTGAATGTGCATCCCTGTTTTCTTACACAGCACTTTAAATAAGGCGCGTACATCGCGGTCATTCATCGGTTGTCCAACTCGGTTTCCTCGCAGTTTAACAAATACAAAATTCGTATCGATTTCAAGATCATCAATCACGTTGTATAGGTAGTCGTCGTATAAATCCATGAGTCCCTGCGAAACATACAATTCCCGTTCACCCGTCTTGAGTTTAGCTCCGTTCTCCAATTCACCGCGGTCCGTTAAACGTATTCGATGGCCATTCTTGTGATCGAATACGAAGTCTTCCATGAAGAGTGATAATGCTTCCCCGATACGTAGTCCCGTTTCAAACAACAACTGAATCAACAATCGATCACGAATGTTCGATGTGGACTCGTAGATGTGTTCGACCTCCTCCTTATGCAAAGCCCTAGGTTTTCTTCTAGGTTCTTTCAGCTTTAAAACGTTCTTATTCGTCGGTTTTCCTTCATTGACATGATGTAGGAAACCCTTATATTTACTATGACCACCTCTAAATACTTGTCTTACCAGTATATCTACCATATCGTTTTGAATCTCCTGAATACGGAAAAAGTAATCATATAGGTTTGTTACCACTGTGATTATAAGATTCACTGATTTTTCTGTTCTTTTCGCTTCAATCTGTTGTAATGGAGTCACTTTTCCGCTTTCAAATGGATTACGCAACCACCCTACAAAGTCAGCAAGATCCTTAATTCCTACTTCTTTATAATCTATCTTCCGCTCTTCAAGATAAGTGAAATACTGTTTTAATGCGTAGCAATAAGTCTTCAGTGTGTTGTTGCTTTTACCTGTCTGATCGAGGTGTTTTAAATACTTCATAACAGGAACAACTGGAACACCTACCTCATCCAACAGCAAATATCTCTTTTTATTATCATTAAGAATTACTTCTTGTACTCTCACAGCGTCACTCCCAACGAAAGCATTTATCCTGAATATATTAAATAATTTATACTAAGTTTTAAAGCCATAGTTAATATTTCTATTAAACAAAAAATAGAGGAGATTAGTTCATATAATGAACTAACCATCCTCTATTTACGTTACTACAATTAACCGAGTCTAACACTTTATTTTTCAGTCTAATACTTTATTTTCTTCTGACACTTTTCAAACACCTGCAGCAGCTCGCTCTTCCTGGATCTCAGCCAAAATACTTACCGACATTCTTCTGGCAGAAAAGAAAAAAGAGCCTTTGAAGGCTCATTCACAACTCCCTTCCCATTCAATTAGGCAAATACATTTCAAAAATGAGATCTAGCTTCAAGGGGATGCTCGCTTACCCGACAGCTATCAAATGAGACGTGCTTCCAGATAACCTTTAATTTATAGGGATTGGTACTAGGGAACGCTACATCCACTAGATCGCCAATTACCAGCTTGAACCTCATAATACAGCGCTCAGTTATTCGCAGCCCCACGCCAGCGAAAAACAACTGTTCTCGATCACGATTGAGCAACTTCAACCCTTCCCCCACCATGCAAGCATCCACTTGAATACGATCGGGAGAAGGCGTTGGGTTTTTTTTCACTAATTCGAATTCGTAACGATAACCGATTCCTTCCCTGAGCACAATTCGTTTTATTGGTCGTACCAAATCCCCGTGCTCCAATCCTAAACGTCGAACTACTTTTTCATTGATATATGTAAAGCCCTCAATTCCGACTACGCAGCCACCCTCGAGCCTGCGCTCAAATTGATACACACGATCATTCCACATTACGATCCTCCGCGCTTTAAGAAGTAAGGAGAGGAGCTGCCTCCTCTCCTTTTAATCAACTGCGTATTTGCGGCACGATAACATCATAAATGTTGCCGCGAATTATAAATGGCACATCATATGTTTGTGTTAGTCCATTGCTCCAAGCTACAGTGAACCTCATGGTGTAATTCCCATCGGCGAGAGTCTCCGTATGGTTTACATTCAAGATCTCACCTGTGTAAGTCACTTTGGTTGAATTTGTCTCGGTCAGTGTCTTCGAGTCGGTGGTTTGAACGATGCGAGCTGTTACTGTTGACGGTTTCGTTGTCGATGTACCCGTATTAGTTAAGTTTGCAGTAACGATAATCGCCTCTCCAGCCCAGAACACATTGGCCGCACGTTGTTGCGTTGGATTCGCGGCGTTCCATACCAGGCGATAATTTTCCCATTCATCGGTATGTGATACCGCACCCGTAATACTCAAGCCTTTTACAACCAGTGTATAGGTGCTTTCGTGCGTCCCTCCCTTTCCATCCGTAACGGTTAACCGGAATGTGTACGTCCCCTCTGACAATGGGCCATAATTAAACGATCTTGACGAACCAGATGTAACACCTGTGATGTTTTGAATTGTCGAATACGACCCACTATTCAATCTAGCTTCTACCTTGATCGTAAGGCTGTCGTTATCCGGATCTGAAGCCGTAACCGTAAATGACTTGGTATCATTCCGGAAAACATTTGATGGCAGTTGCATGCTTCCCGTAGGTGGGCGGTTATTCACGACCGCTAAAGTCTTTTGTACCCTTTCTTGCTTCCCAGCTGGTGTCGTTGCCGTCCACTCGAAGACATAGTTACCAGTAGGCACTGCGTTAAGTCCAAGTGCAGCCACATTCGCAGTCCACGACTTGCTAGAACCAGAAGTAGAGCCGGTCAAATTAACCGTTCGCGCATATGACGTGCCCTTAAACATAAGAACTGATACTGTTGACGGATACTTAGTTGTAGTCGCTGTCAGCTTAAATGCATCTTGCGTGACAATACTACTGATGGAATTATTCGAAGCATTTGTTACATCACCCTGCAGATTAATCGGCGTAAAAACATTTACCGCCCATGTCTTGTAAGCATTCTGGCTGCTTCCAGTACCCGTTGCATCCAGTCTAAACGTATAATTTCCATCAGGCGTTGTATCCGGAATAGTCACGGTCTGATTCGTCCAGTTAATATCATTACCGGACTTCGTTCCGGAATAGTAAGGTATATTTCTCGTAGTTGTGTTAAAGGTTATTTTTAGCGCTACGTTATACGGGTATCTCGTCCAAATATCATAATTCAACAAACTCTCGCTAGCCGGAATGCTCGTCAATGAGAAGGACGAGCTCACTGTCCTCAATTTTGCGTCGAGCTGCACAGGCGGCGCAGGATCTAATATGAATGTCCGAACTAGAGTGTCTGACCACGCCCCCTCCACATCTTTAACTGCATACGTGAGCGTATATGTGCCAGAATTCAAACGACTCGGAATTGAATACCACAATTGGCCAGTTCCTTGATGGCGAAGCGTCATCGTGCGATCGACAATCCCTTTGGCCGGATGACTGTACTGATGATCCTTGTCATAAGACAAATCTTCAAAATCCGTAATGTAATTTCCTTGGCTTGAATCGTAGTCCCAATCCAGATAAACATCCGCAATAGGCTTGCGATGAATGATAATTTCAACCTTCGACTCATTAGAATAGTAGTTGTAGTTCTCGAACCGGGTATCGGTCATCGGTCGATCCTGAATACGACGAACAAGGGTATACTTACCTGGCTTTGCAAAAGAGATGCTTGAACGATCTGAGCCCCACGATGCACCAGTTTCAGATTGCGCTATACCTGAGATGGGTCCCTCAGAATTATCAAAACCGCCTGGTCCGAACCAACTCATATCCTGCCAGAGCTTCGTTTGCCTCGCAATGATTGTATCACCCTCTATATCCGCTTCGCCCTTTTGTAGAGTGATGCTTTCATTAACGAGTCGATAAATCCTTTCAGTAGGAGGACTAATTTGACTGATATACTCTACCACTTGATTAACTAGTTGTTCGGCCGTCTTGCTTCCTGCAGCAATGAAGTGATCGCACGTTATTTGACTTTGCATGCCTGTTCCGCCGACACAAACCAATTTAGCTTCATTAAACCGCATTACCATTTGTAAATCAGATAATTGGCTAATTGTATTATCCGCCATATAGACAACATATTTATCACTTATCGTTCGCATGAAACTGTTGTCATAGGATTGCCTTACATCCTTATAGATTGTACCTGAGTAATATCCTGTATAGCTATCCACCCAAACCCAATTCGATTCCCAGTATGTTTCTGTTGTTGTAACCGTCTTAGTCAGGGTTCCGCTATAGGATGCAGACCACGACTTCCTAGTTTCTTCATCCACAGTCTGTGTAGTACCTGTTCGTGGAATTGACCCACTATATCCATTTGAATTGATTGGCCACGAAGACGGGCAGTCACTATCACTCCCTGACCAACTACCATCCGGCTGCTTATAACGAGTGTTGGTACAAGATGCTGTAAAGCTGGCACTTTCGGTTGTTGTTACCTGTCTCGTCTTCTGACTCCCTCTGTCTTCTTGATACTGAGCGTTTGAATAATCGTATCTGTACAATGTTCCGCTATACCCGTTACTGGAATATGAAATAGAGGAGGCCGGAAAAGACGTGCCATAATACCGGCTCGTGGATGCTGAAGTACCATGGGTATACGTCTTCATATCCCAGGTATCAACCACTGGATTTACGCCAATATCAATCAATTTATTGGTATTTGCTACTTCATTTGCATTCATCCAATTGATTTTGGTTTCACTCATCGCACGATCCAACATGAAATAAACATCCACATTTGGCACATCAATCTTTCTCTCGATATACAATTCCGTCATTGGCTTATAGTTATTTACTGCAAAGTACGTCTCAAAAGTCGTTTTCTTAAAGGCATTCGCTGGCATGAACTCAGGATAGTATGGTTCGTTTGTTCGTTCCTCAGCATAACCTTCTAACTTGTACGCCCCTAGTTTGCCAGCCGGCGGTGTAATTTGAGTGAGAATGCTGCCAGTATAGGTTGTGACCAACTGATCGAATGTCCCGTTGTTGTCGCTGTCATACCACAATTTAACCCATCTGGTCTGAATGTAATCCCCATCGACAGAATCAGTGCTATGTGAGAGTCTCACACTTTCGCCGCGGGCAACCTCTGAGTCAAAAGGATGAAGGACAACAGCTGGTGCCTCATCCGGCAAAATGGTGAAATCTATAACATATGGATCTGATACGCGGCCAAGAGAATTGCGACCAGTTAAGCTAATTGAGTACTTACCTGGTTGGCTGGCTTGAAACTCTTTCAACCACTGCGTATCCGTCTTTTTATGAAGCGATGAATGATTTCCCACAAAAGTAAACTCATACGTTGTCGGATAAACACTCTCTACAAAAGGCTCAATTTGATTCATAGATGTATTCGTAATGGTTGCCTTGCGATTCTCCTTAAATAGTCCAGAGAGCTGCGCAGATACTCTAGGTTTCGTATCGTGCACTAACGTCCAATCTATAACGTTTGCTGTAAGCCCATCTTCTGACTGCCATTCAATTTCGATCTTCCTTAATCCATGATTGCCTATACCAAATACATAATTGCCCGCAAAGAAAGCATCTGGATTCACCGACACACCATCCACATGTACAGTCCTGACCTCCCACCCTTCTGTGGCATCACTCGCAGGATAAGGCACTACATCGAACCATTCATTCGGTAGATCAGGGTCAGGAATTAAAAATTTAGCATCCACTTTAATTATAAGTGTATTCCCGCTTGGGGCTGTCCATGTAAACTCCCCATCTTCAAGGTTAAATGGCAGCTGAAGCACATAGATAGTTTTTGTGACTTCGACTGATTTTGAACCCTTATAGATTTTTTGCTTAATTTGAAAGGTTTTCTCTTCCGCCCCTGATCCCGTTAGCACTTGATTTGCAAACTTGGATTTAATGAAGTTATGCAAGGTATTCTGCGCAGCGACTTCACTAAACGCAGCCTTTGTTGAATTATATGCTGTACTCGTCCCTGAAAACGGCTCAAATATTGTGATTTCATAACGGTCAAACTGCTGAACATCTCGATTTGTGCCGTCCCTATACCCCACCATACTTGAAACAAAGGCATTTTTGTCAGTAAACGATATAGGGGAATTAATTGTAAAATCCGTTTCCAACTCTTGCACTTGACCCTTTACTTTAATGACTGCTGTCGCAACTGCACTCCGCTTTGTATTGTCCCTATATACCACTTCCGCAGTTACACGAACCCCATATTGCCCTCCATTTCCAAGAGCAATCAGTTTAGACATGGGAATTTGGACATCAGAAAATGTGTGTTTTCCTAGATTATCTTTGAATGGTGCATCAGTCTTTGTGAGAGTAAAATCCTTATTTGAAGTTGTATTTGTTTCCACGGTAAAGTTCCAACTGTCTATATCATCACGATTATAATACGAGAGCTTATCTAATTCAGAGGAAACGATAACGTCATCCAGCAAACCCGAGACCTTCAGATCAACTGTCGCATACTCCATTCCTCGGAAGTTTTCTAATTTGATTTCTACAGGATCTGGAACAATACTCGCAGTAATCGGTACATGCTGTTTAAGTCCAGAGAGCTTGGGAAGCTCCATAGTATGATACCAAATCCCTGATTTTGCAGACGATGACTTATGAAACATCATCATAGAACCTGGAGCATTTAATGAAGGAGCTTGGTGGACTGTGCCGAAATTCGCGACATGAGCACGTGGATCTGTCCTAGGGATACTAGTTTCAGGTTCATTTTCCCTCAAAGGAACGACGCCATCATCAATTGGTATAATGCCTCGTTCAACCTGAAAACCTAAGCTATTTGCTATGTAATTCGCTAAAAACGTATGGGATTGATTAGTTGCATCATAACCCCTATTCCCAAACACACCTCCATTTTCAGGTTTAAGGGAATACCAACCGGGGAGGTTCGCCCATGGTTGAAAAATCCACTTTTTCTCCGAAAGTGCACGAGATCCTCCCATATCTACAGGAAACCGCGAATTACTGTAGAGGTTTCCATTATAATCAAAGCCAAAAAAGCGGTATTCACCGCATTTACCATCCGGCGACTTAAAACGACCTATATTTTGTTCAATTGGAGCACCTACTCCAGCTTGGTACGAGTTCTTAAACGTATTGTTTGCAGGGAATGGGTTAGTGCCTACAGACATTTCCCCATAAACAATTAAACCCAACAGGACATATAACTTATAATTCAATTTTAAGCCTTGTCCATTTTTTTCTTCAACACCGGCTGGCAATGGCCCCCACGATGGGGCAGACGCATAAGCAGCACCACAGTTGTTTTTTGCAATATCTGCTGCATAAACCGTAGAAGTTTGAGGAAATGAAGGAAGGATGGTACTGATGGTAGTTACCATCAGTACCATGGCCATTATTTTACGAAAATGAAGTCGCATGACCGCTTACCTCCTTTGAACAGAAATATGCGCTACGACAGATGTAGGAGTATCCATCATCAGACGAACATCTCGACCATTAAATACATAATCCTCTGGTGATGGTCTTTTCCCTGTAGCGTGCTTTTCTGCAAATGAAAAGAATTTATCCTTAAATTTATCCGCATCATTTCCAAACATTTTGTTCAAATAATGATTAACAGCTTCCTTATGGACAGATTCGTTTAGATCATAATCTCTTGCAGCAAAAACGTAGCTGTTTTCGCTTGCAGTGATACCAAATTCGAAATCATAAGGAGCTGTTTCAAAGAAATAAGGGTCACTGTTTTGTCTTTCTAAATAAACCATTTTCGTTTCCTTACTATCAAACAACTCCGCAAATTTCCCATCAAACTCAGCATATCCTCTAGATTTAAGCGCAGCTTGTCCAACAGCCTCTGCAACTTCAACAAACTCTTTCTTTTCAAACACAACATATCTCTTCTGTCCATCAAACAACGTTTCAATCGTAGAGAATTGATTGGATAAGTCAGGAAGGTACGGTTTTCTTAATCCTTCATTCCAAATCCGATCAATGATAACCACAGCTTCGGCTCTTGTAATAAAACCCTTAGGACGAAAACTTCCATCTGGGTAGCCTACGAGCATTCCCTTTACGATTGCTGACCCTACAGAATACTTCAAGTCCTCATCAATATTATGATGATCCGTAATCCCATCGAGTCCAAGCAGGGCGTAGCGTGTGCTTTCTGGATATTCCAACAGATCTAATGTGCCTCGAATTGTTAATGAAGCAATTTCTCTAGTCATTGGTCGATCAAATTTGCCTCCATATAATCTTTCATCCCGATCAATTAAGTTCATAGCATCAGCAAATTGAAGGTAAGGTTCCGCCCAATATGCTGATCTAGGTAAATCATTCAGGTCAAAACCCGTCCGGAGAAGATCGTTTTTCTGATAAACGCTTAGTCTGTCAGTAAAGCCCTCTTTCCAGGAATACTTACCACTTGGTCTCTTCTCGGCCAAAGATGCGACCAGCATCTTCACAAACTGATCGATGTTTACACGATCATCCGGTCGAAATGTACCGTCGGGAAAACCACTTACTATCCCTCGATCATACATTTCCAGAATGCTTTTCTCGGCCCAGTGTCCTTTAACATCTGAAAATACGGAATTACTAGCGGCTTTCACCTCATGTGAAGCTGCCCCTAATAACATAACCGCAGCAACAACAAATGAAGTAGCCACAAGCGCCAACTTTCTCCATAACATGCTTTTCATATCGATTCCTCCTTAAAATGAAATAAACGGCAAATAACCCTGCAGATGAACTTTGGGGGACAAAACAAAAAGAGTCTTGTCCTCAATAAAGTTACACCCTTAGGGTTGGATCTTGAGAATAAATTCTGAATGAAACGTTTACAACCCTAATTATAGCATATAAATATGAAATTTCTAGACTGGGGATCAGAAGGTTTATAACGTCAATTTCAGATTTTGATTTTGAAGAGGAGAGGGGATTTTTTTGTTATTAGTAACTACTTTCGATAGCGCTTCAATATATTTAGAAGATAAGGCACCGAGCTCTCCCTGCTCCATTAACCTTAGGGCTTCCCACTTAGAAATAGGACGCCGATACTCGCGCTCCTCTGTCATGGAATCATAAACATCACAGACGGCAACAATTCTTGATAAGTCAGAGTGCGAGGTGCCCCCGAAGGGATATCCCCCGCCATCCTCTCTTTCGTGATGACCTTCAACTGCCGCGATTACAGGCTCCAGTTCATCACACTTCTTAAGAATATTCACACCATGTTGGACATGTTGTTTGACTAGCGCGTATTCTTCTAGTGTCAGAGCTCTACGTAAACTCAAAACACTGGAAGGAATCAATAGCTTTCCGATATCGTGAAACAAGCCACCTCTAAATAGGATCACGGATTGCTCAATGTTGCTTATTACACCTACCTGATAGCAAAGCACAGCAACCCGTAGTGAGTGATAATAAGTGGTTTCATGGTGTTTACGTAAATGCTCTAAAAGAGCATAATCCAACATAAGAACCCCCCCTAGCCACTATCGAAAACGTATACTGGAAACACTACTTATTAAAATCGGCTCAGTCCTCCTCTTCCCCATCAACCCCTGTCTAACCTCAACAATTGCCAGTACAGATGGACCGTAAATCGTCACTGTGACATTCCGAGTAATCTGATCCCTCGTTCCAGCATAAAGGGTAATCGAACGTGAAATCTGACTTGGATACGAAGCAGCTGTTACCCCTTCCAACACGTGTACAATTGGATCATGGTTAAGGAAACTCTCGGGAAGCGGTTTATTCAATGAATCCAGCTTCATATTAAGTCGTAAATATCTATAAAAGTGATCTCTGCCTTGTGTCGAGTTCCATACAAGAACCCCCCTTGCAGCTTGCTGCCGATTTATCTCCATAGCAGCTGCGTGCGTTGCCTGGTCTAAAGCTAATTTCGATTTATTCATCGAAGAGCTTTGAAGCATAAAATTTAATGCCATCATCCATATGAAGGTCAAGCTTATGATTGCCAGTAAGGAAAAGACTAGAATATGCACTCCGCCACGCTGGTCTTGTAGAATATTGGATATGCGTTTTGCCATCATAACCACGCACACTTTCGAATCTATTAATTGTAAGCCTCACTTCTTCCATACAGAGTTATTACAAAGAAACCTTCATTTTCAGAGCTACTCCCACTTCCACCTAGTGCTAATAGCACCCTGGACAGATTAGGGGCAGGATATTTAATTTGCACAACAACTGTAGGATTGGTTCCATTTCGCATAACCTTTGTTGTTGTGCTACCGGAATAATTCGGATACGTCACGCCATTTATAACAACAGAACTCATGCCGATCGCACTTAATTTAGCATTAGCATTCTGTATTACTGTGTTATTTACATGACCGACTGCTTCGGCTTCTTTTAGAGTTTGGTTTGTTACCGTCAATAGTTTTTCATATTTCATATGAAACACCAGGAACGGAACAATACAGAAACAAAAGAAGAGAAGCACGGGTGCGATAAATAATGTCGTAATTAAGGTAGAAATTCCTTTTTGTGATTTCAAAACCCCAAGGATCTTTCTCATGTTCAACCACACCTTTGATTTATCTTCACACACATGTGTTATTTTCATAGTCCGAGAAATGCGGCAAGGGCTCGTGGAGACACAAGCCCCCCCATCATCAATTTGAGCGATAATCAAATTGCCTAACCTTCTCCGTCATCCGATCGTGGCCCTCAATGACAGTATTTTTCACGCCGTCATCACCATTAAAGATGAAAATGCCAATACCCAACATCAGAAGTGCTATCACTAAAACGCTTAAAATCTTTGCCATTTAGTTGCCGCATCCAGCACCAATGGTCACAGTACCGTTAAGCTGGTTAACACACGTAGTGGTCACATCGGTTTGGATTCTCGTTGCCTTACCTCCGGCTCCAGGAGAAATGTTGTCATCGAAAATCCAAATACAGATCCCGATAACAATTGCAGTCATAAAAATTGCGGTAAGAATCTTTGACATTAGGCAAAACCTCCAATTATTAATTATTCAGAAAACGCATCTTCGATCGTTGTTTTTGTGGTATTCCCCGCATTTGTAACTGCGGGAGCTAACGATTTAGAGAATACGAAGATGATCAGCCCCAAAACCAGCGAACACACTACTAGCGTCGAAAGTATTTTTGCAATATGCATCACCCCTTTCACGGAATATGATCTTGCTCTAAAAGCTTGTATTAAGCAGTTGGCCAACTTGTACTACCCATGGATAAATAAAAATCAACAGACCAACAGCAAAAGGGATCATGATGTAAAAAGTAAGCGTTACAGGAGCGTTCTCGATGTTTCGATTTACATCAGATTCAAGCGTTGCTTCAATGCTTGCAGCTTGATCCTTTAGGACCGCAACAATGTCCTGTGGATTGGCTTTGCTAATGTTGTCTAACGCATTAACAAGAGTAAACACCTCCGATACGCCAACAGCCTCCTGGAACCCGTATATAGCTTCTTGTTGGTTAATCTGCCACTTTTCCGCTAATGCCTGAATATGCGGAAACAGAAGCTTTAGCGGTCGTCCAGCCCGAAGAATTGTGCTTCGAACGTCAGCCTTGTCAGTTACACATAAAGCTAACCTCTCTGCAAAAAGGGAAATTTCCATCAAATACGCTGTCCTGCTTTTTTTCGCTTCCGCAATAAGCAGCCACATAGGAAGCATGAAAAAAGCGAAACACACAGCGATTAATAAAAAGGAAAATTTAACTCGATCCCCCGTATCCATGAAACCAAGAGTCTGCACCTTCGAACTAAGAACAATGCCTCCCCCCATAAAGGAAGAGAATACTTGGATTAATAAAAAATTATCCCGAGAAATGTTTCTGGCCCATTTTACAAGCCTTGCGTGTTCATAAAACTTCAGATCCTTGTAAGAGATCGTTTTTTTAGTAACAATCGGCTGCTTTCTCTTATTTATTGCCTTTTTCACATTTAGCCAAAAGAAACTATCTTTGGACCAACGCCCTAGAGAACGGAAAAAGAGAAAAATTAGAATTCCTGCCCCTAGAATAAATGCGAGTAAAAAGGCAATATCAATAAAATTTAACATTTAGCCCCCCCTCTCAAATCAATATCAGAATTGGCGGCGTCCAGACCGAACAACTAAGATAAGTGACACGAATAATACGATAATTGATAATACAACTAACGCCTTACCAGTTGGACTAACAAAGTAGACTTCATAGTTTGAACTATCAGCATAAATATTCATCGCAATAAACCCTATATTAAAAAACACCATAATAAGAGTGCCTATGCGATAAACAGTAACCATCGCTATCCGTTTTTCCTCATTTCGTTTCGATGTCTGCATTCTCTTGACCATTTGATGGAGTGAATCCGTAATATCAGCTCCATACTGTGCCCCAATTAAAAGTGTGTCCACAAGCTGTTCAGCCCATCTATTACGAAGTCTATTAGAAAAATCATGCAGAGCCTCATCTATAGGCTTCATGTGCAATGATAAGTCCAATCTGTGCCATTCACTCTTTACTTCATCAGGCATTGTATTGGCTGAGCGAGAAATAACTTCTGAGATCGTTAGATGCGGATTATAGTTTCCGATTAGGTTTTGCACCAGCACGATCATTCTAAGAGCTATTCGATGCCTTTTGCGCTGCGCTTGAAAAACGACGTAAAAATAAGGTAAAGAAGCCATGAGTAGTGACATTGCTATATTAATCAGCACGATGCCAGAGCGATCGTTAACCACAGAGGTTATTGCCACACTTTGCTTCAAAATCTCAATCCCAGCACCAAAACTCCAATATGAACCAAGTCCGAGAAGTAACACGATGAACAACATAACTGCCGGCTTAATCTTTACTTCTGCAAATTCCAATAAATTAGCGAAGTCCTTTACAATAGGAAGGTCATCAAAATTGAAGGTGTCTTCCTGGTCCTTCTTTTTATATAACTTTTTCCATCTGCTGCTGGTCTGCGTGATTTTGTAAAGCCATCGAATCAAGCTGAACAGCAATATACTCATCCCGCAGATGAAAAAAGTTAAAAATACCCCTTTCATTAAGCCGTCATAAATTGAAGGCATCATACTCCCCACACTCCTGGGAGAAACTCAAAGTCTTTAGAGGTTGCGCCACTTGAGATAAGGCGCTCCTTAAAACTTTCAGAAAAGGCTGCTCCGGTATAAGTCCAAAGTTGATTGTCATAATCCCACTTAAATAATGGTTCAATTCGGGGGCGATTATCTTTGACATAAAAATGAGTAATTTCTGAGACAACACGATACATTTTCCCGTTTATGTTGATGATCCTTAAATAAATAACGATAGGAAATGCACGCGCCACCCGCTGAATGACATCCTCATACTCGTGGTTTCTTCCATCCTGCTTTACCATGTCAACAATATCTGAAATAAGAGATTCCCGATCGTTGGTGTGGATGGTAGAGATTACGTTATGGCCACGAAGTGAACCCTGAATAGCCTGGGATACTTCAGCACCCTTCGACTCGCCAACAACAACCCAGTGAGGGGACATAACCAATAAGGGCTTAAAAGCTTCCTCCATAGGCAATCCAGCTTCCGGAATAGCTCTTGCAGCTAGAATGTTCCTTTTTCCTGGGAGCCGCTTTCGCAAGTTAACTTCGAACTCTACCTCAAGAGACCGAATACGTTCATGCTCCGGAATTTCGGAACACAAGGAGAAAAGGAATGTTGTTTTCCCCGTATTAGTCGAACCGCCAATCAGAAAACTCGCATGAAACTTAACAAGTCGTTGTAGCAGTAAAGCCATATCGCTATTTATAGTCCGCAAAGAAACCATATTGTCCAAGGAAACATTTTTTACAATGAAATTCCGGATGTGAATACTTGGAACGTCTGTGTAACCTGGTCGAGTCATGACTAACCGCGAACCGTTGTACATGTAGGTTTGTAGAACGGGATGTGCATCGTTAATTGGCTTTTTCCCGCAAAGTGCTAGACGATCTTGCAAAAGTTCTACGGCTTTTATTGATGGGAATTTTCGATGATGCAGCTCTTGTTCTGCTGATCGAATTAAGAAAATATCTTGTCCTAAAACCTGCACCTCTTCCACATCAGGCAGCTTAACAAGATCCTCAATCAAACTAGCCCCACATGTCTCAGCGAAGACACACTCTGCTGGACTCCAATTATCAATAAGCGTTGAAGGGTCAATATCAAGACGGTACTCCATAATCAAAGTGTCAATTATGGATCTCATTCGCTCTTGAGCTAACGGTTCGCCCAATCCAGCATTAATAATATCTTGATGCACATTAGAATCTGTTTTCGAACGCTCCATTAAATGTTCGTAAATAATGGAAGCAGCTTCACTCAATGGGATCTTTCCATCATTCCGTTTAATAGCCGATGTTTGTCGATTATGATGATTCAGCAACTTTATATCTTTCATATACTTAGCAGGGTCAAAGGGTATGCGAACCCGCATAGGTATAGAAGTGCTTGGACGTTCTTTTAACTGCACCGCAGACATGTTCCTACCCCCTTCCTAAATACTCAACAACTTCTTCCACCATGCATTCCTTGAAGGCAGCTGACCTTGATTTCCAACGTTGGTCACGGATTCAACCAAAGCATCAATCGCTGACTTAAACACCGCTGATCCTGGATTGAAGTAAGCCGGTTTCCCTTCACTTGTATTTTGTTCATCAGCTAATGGGATTGAGTAATACCTACTCATCTCCAAGTATTTTGCGATCTTTCCAGCGTTATTAGCTTTATCTTCTTTGTTTACTACCAGATCAATGGATTCAGTGGAAAGCCCAAACTGTCTCCAACTACAGTTAAACCATTCACCCCAACTATGCAAAAACGATTGATGCTGATTCTGCGTTACAAGCAACTTTTTATCAGCTTCTTTCACTGACACAATAGTTGCCGCATTATCCGGATAGGCTCCTGCATCAATAACAGTTACATCAAACGTCCTTCGGCATAGATCAATCAGGTTGTGAACCATTTCAGGCGTCATATCAACATAAGTGTCACGCCGATTCGATCCAGTCATTATATATAGCCCCTTCACGCGACTATAAGCGACGCATGAATCGAGCAAATCATTCTCATGCAATACGTTTGTTTGCAATCTCGGACGTATTCTTAAGCTAGTGTCGCTTCTCACTTGCAAGTCTAACTGATGGCCAACTTCGGGATTTTTTAGATTCAAATCAATTAGTGCTACCCTCATATCTTGCGAGGAAAGTGCCGCAGAGATCGCCAGGTTAGTTGCTATAGTCGTCGCACCATCTTTCGGGGCAGCGGAGAAAACCGTAACACACTTGCCGTATTCAATTACTCGACCATTCAGCTTATCGGACTTTCCCATTATTTCTTCATATACCAAGTTAGAAGTTTCTGTATTCGATCCACCTGCAGGTAAATATCTAAACGAAAAATCGGCCGCTAATCTCATAACGACATCCAACATGACCGAATCGTACACTACACTATCCCCAATAATTAATACCTTGGCATTCCCGATTTTAGTTAATGGCAGCATCCACTCCCAAGGATATGTGTCAGCAAACAACTCGCAATTAACAACCACAATTCCGAAATGAACATCATTAATCATTGAGAAAAATTGATCCTTGTCAGAGGCCACGCTTATATTCAAATGAGGAACCTGGTGCTCGAGAATCTTTTCAAGCAATTCCCCTTTTTTCATAGCATATAGCGCTTTCATCATTCCGCCCCCCCTAACTCTGCTTGTGATGCATTATCCACCTCGTGACCCTGAACATGTTCGGGGTTAACCTCACCAAGACGAACAATCTTCTCACCATATCCCGCATTAAACGCAGTTGAATCCTTCAACTTCTGATAAACCTCAGTAACCTCACCTTTTCCCATTTGGTAACTATTCAAATCAGGCAAAGATAGCTTGATCTTTCCAGCTTGTCCACCCATTACATAAGCGCTGTATATTTCATCCGTCATTATATAAATGTTTTGACCTGGGACCCCATTGCTGTTATTTCTATGCGATGATAATAGCGACGCATCGCCTGCATAAAGACCTAATGTATTATCAGAACCGTCAGTAATTTCAAACCCCTCATTTGACTTCACATGGGCTACATGCAAGTTTTCAATAATTTTCACTGCACTTAGATGCCATAGTTTATCTTCCATTTCAACAAGAACTGATTGAGGAAACTCAACCCACACATCAACCCGGTCTCCCCTTCTGACCATGTTACTAACGTTGGTTAGTGAATCCGTCGGAAACGCGTAATAGCGTTCGCCATCAACCGGCACATTGTGCTGCTTAGAGAGCTTCCATGATACAAATTCCTCACTTGATCCGACTGGTATAATAACCGTCATACCGATTAATGTATCAGCATCTACGATCGCATCATTCCGATGGGCGTCTACCGGTATTGAGACGTGTCTTAACATCGATGAATCAATTATCTCGCCCGCATTTAACAATCTTGAAGGCATAATAGTTGTGACCATAGGCGTATCAACTCTTCTTTTGTCCATATAAAGGGAATATCCATAAGTCGATCCTGCTAGTAACACTAAACCAAGTACAAATAAAGCTATCTTTTTTACCATCTATATCGTCTCCCCCTTACCGGCTTGAAAAATAAAAAAAAGACCCTATGAGGCACACTATTCCTACGGAATAATAGTGAGTCTCATAGAGTCTCTCGATCTTGAAAGAAATGAGTCGGGTACATGCCCTTCTCGTAACTATTTTCATTATAACCAGCTTTCCCGAATTTGTGCAACAAAAGATGGAGAATTTGTTAGAGAAAATGTCGTTTTATATCTCATATGTCGATTCTTACATAATGGAGCTCACATAAGCGAACGATTGTTTGCTTCAGCGACGTTTCAATATCACCACGCAAAATAAGGCGCTTTACTCGTGACAACACTATCAACTCAATTACATAAGCGATGTTGAGAAGTTCTCCATTGAAAACCTTATTCACTTCATCTGGTACGTCGGTTAAATCCTCGCCAACGACAAATAATACACATAATTTTTCTTTTTCTTTTTCTTCAGAGACACGCCCCAATACCTCTAGTAACTGGCTATGCGAATAACGCCTGCGATTGCCAGCCGTTCGACAAGCAACCAGTCGGCCAGTACGATCCCACCGTTGTAAGGTCTTAACACTTCTCCCGATTAGATCAGCAAATTCGCTTGGGGTATACATTTCCTCCATAAAACACCTACTGACCATTAATAAAGTTCTCGACACAATCTGCAAACCACTTGTTGATATTCTTGTCCTCTAGCTTCTGTTCCAGGTCGAGTAATTGTCTGTATTTTATCGGTAATTTCAGGCGCATCTCATAATCGCCAATAACAATGTTACCTTTGTTATCCTCCCAAACGTCACCTTCAATAACATTGTCGATTAACGGTTTATAGATGCCTTCATGAAAAGGAATCAGACTATATCTGCAGATTACATTAAAGCATGTTTGATCCTCGTAAACCTGGACATTCTTTTCCCCGAGCCAATAAACAAGACTATCCAGCGCTTGTATCTGATCTCGTAGATCACCATAGGAAAAACGGAATACCACGCTGCCACCATACCCCATGTAAGGGGTATTCGCGCACTCCTTGGAGTGTCCCATATAATGAGGATCACCAATACACCCTATGTCACCCTTCGACCCCATATACTTAAGCGGAGGTTCAACTGATAGTAAGCGCACAGTATTTCCCTCGTAGCTCAATTCATCGAAGAGCCTTAATTTATTTTGATACAGCTGCATTCGCCTACCGAAATTTTTTCTCCTATTTGAGCTTCCTTTCGACTTCTCATAACTCTCTAGGATTAACTCCCTATGCTCGTTAACCCAAACCCTAGATACATAATACTTCCCTTGCATAAAGGACAGATTTGTTTCTACCAGTGCATTATTCTCTCGTACAAGATTTAATAAGAATACATATGGTACATCTATTTTCTTTGCAACGGATCTAACTGACAAAAAGGATGACAAGTATTCCACATCTTCTCGATGAATCATTAAACCAGAAGGAGTTTTAAGTGACCTGACAATCCCTTTATTTATCCAATCATAGACAGTCCTGCGTGAAATATCGCATTGCCCCATCATCTCAGGAACAGAAACCGAAAAAACCGTTGTATCCTCACTCAACCTAAATACCCCTTCCTTTACACAAAGGCAGTCACCTTATTTTTACCAGTTGTTTTTGAATGATACATAGCCTTGTCCGCTCGTTGGATTAAGTCATCCAACGACATCCCTTCACTCCAACTCGAAAAGCCGATCGATGCCGTTACTCGAGGTGAAGATTCAGACTCAATACGATATCGTATCTTTTCTGCAAAATCATCTATTTTCACTTGCTTAGTAACGAGCATCACCAACTCTTCCCCACCATACCGACCAGCAAAACCGCTATTTTCAACTTCCTCCATCAATATTTGGGAGACCGTTCTAAGAGCTTCATCACCCTTATCATGACCCATCGTATCATTCAGATTCTTAAAATTATCGAGATCAATAAAAACCAAGTGAACTGGTCTTTTCCTATCTATGTATCGTTTTAGCAATACAGTAAAGTACCTTCGATTAAATAACCCTGTCAACAAATCGACTGCGGAATCCCTTTCAAATTTACCTAACCTATCAGCAACCCGTTCAATCAAAAGGAAGACCAGTAGAATGATAAACAACATATATCCTATAAGATGAATCCACAAACCAATCTCACTAGTAAGTAACAAATCAACTGTACGGCCGGCCTCTGCGACCATATAGCAGCCGATCAACGCAGGAATAACTTTATGCGAGTGCATAACCCACTTGTTTATATAGAAAATGACAATCGCTCCGGAAATGATAAAAACAATGGAGCTGATAAGAGGAAAAAGGACAACTCCGAGAAAAATAACAATTGATCCAGCATAAATTAGAAGTCTCAACTTACGATTCACAACACGAAACAAATGACTTACTCCAAAAATAGATAAATAGCATCCTACTTCAAATAAACCTATCGCACCTCGATTGAAAACCGCCTGCATTGTAGGAAACCAGTCCAACCCAACAGACAGCTGCAGCAACAAAGAGAGAAATAGTGAGACGTTTCCCACTACTACAACCTTGTAAGCCCTCTTCTTTCGCGTTAAAAAGAGCCGGTATGCCACCAACGCAGTTATACAAACTAAAGGCAAAATTGAAAATTGAATTGCTTGTTGTAATGTGAAAGTCATAAAAATCCCCCTTGCTCAAGGAATAGTAGACTACGATAACCCTTCACTCTTTGGATTTGGATACCCCTCGAAAATTAAAGGCATATCTTCTCGATCAATTAACGTTACTGGAAAGGCGATGCCGTTATAAATATACATATCATCAGCCCCCCGCTCCTGGCGAATACGATCACATTGCGGATTATCCCCCAAAAACACGTAGTCTGGATAAATATAATCAACGTAGTTACAACCATCAGCGCTCATCATTAAATGTACAGCATACCACCCCAACTGCAATCCAGGCCGTATAACACCATAAACAATCCCGCCTTGAGCCATGCCATACTTTTTAATCCAGATCCGCTTAGAATTTTCGTTTCTTGCTTGTCTGCAATTAGCCAGCAAGCTCACGTATGAACTAGATCCCTCATACGGAATCAACATTACACCTTTTCGAAAAAACAGCTTAGAAATATCAGAATAAGGAGATGTAAGAAAGCCCTCCTCTACTGGCTCGACAATTTCAGTAATATCCTCAACCCTCATCAAAACTTGAGAGCTTGCGGATATAGCGATCTCTATTTCCCTATTCATATAAACAAAGGACACACGTTCAGACATATCTATCACCCACCTATAGGACAACGATTAACAATATATTACCATCCTGATTCTATTTAATGCAATATTCAACCAGTAGATGCCTATAGAAAAACGAAAATGCAACAAAAAAAGGGCTATTTAGCCCCGGTGTGTTACTAAAATGAAAAAGGACCACCGGTCGAAGATACGATACGGTGGTCCGCTTGGAAATAAATGCAGCTGAAAAGCTTCCTTAAAAGAAATCATAGAGCTAAAAAGCTTCCTTGAAAGAAAAATAAAGCATCCTTGAAAATAAATACCGCCAACTAGGGCTTTTAGATCTTGAAAAAAAGGCAAAGGCCAAAATGTTACCATTTTATTGTAGCAAAATTCACGTTGTTTGGCTACTTACGTTCCGCTTAAACAGTGTCATATATTTCTCGGTGGTCACAATAATTTCGCACTTTTTACGATTTTCAAAATCGTTTTTCTTTAATTGTCCATATACGAGCACATCTCTGCCTTTTAGCACATCAAAGCTCTCAAAACTAGTAAAATTTTTATAGTAGTCTCTAAAAACAACCAATGTAAATGGCTTGTCACGTTCACTTTCGACATCCAAATAAGTAACCTTTTCTCGTGTAGTCACTTCTAGAACTTTACCGTACACAAAGTATTTAAGCCGTTGATCTTGATCAGACCAGAGCTTATCATATGCACGTTGCGGGCTTAGAACAACTTCCGATAAAGGTAACTTACGACCTGAAATATTGAAGTATATCGATGAAAGCACATCTGGTTCATTTTGGGTAAGAAGTTTGACCACACTTTTCATCGAAGAGATCACGTCAGGTGTAGATTTCTCTTCCTTCAACCCCAACTTACTCGCGTCTTTTTCCTTCTGCTCCCGTTCCCCCCTTGGAGTCGGAACATGATCTGGATCGAGACTGTTCATATTCAAGCGTACAAAACGTATGTTTTCCCTGTACTTCATATCCTTGAGTAATTTCGCTTGATATTCAGCCGTCTTATCTATCGCAGCTGCCACATCTAGCGGTTCATAGAAGCCACAAGTTGCCTTGTGCTTAGAATCAGCACCACGTCCAACTGTCTTGAAGTATGCGCTATGTTTTAAGCCTTTGCCTACGAAAATAACTGGCGCTCTGCATGAGTCATCAATGCAATACAACTCATAACCATGAACTTTTTCATCGTAATCCTGTGCATTAATGATAGAACTATCAGGTAAATAAGCCGTAATCACAACAATCACCTACCAGTAAATATTTTTACGGGTTTTGGAAGCTCTACATTGGGATTCGGACAAGGCACCCACACACTGCCATCACTCATTACGCTACCATACTGACCAAAGCCCTGCTCATCCACAATCCAAGTCAGACTATCCCTAGTCTCTCGATCCGGCACATTCAAAGGATCAAATGGTGGCACAACTGACTTGCGCACAAAGGGCGACCAGCCAATTTCCTTACTTACGATCTGTTCTCCCTTACAGTAATTCAAAAGCCAAACTCCAAAATTGCCCGACTTACTGACGTACCATTCCATTTCGGGATGAGCAGGCTCACACGGCGGCTCAAAGGGATACCCTTCATACAGCGTTTTGTAATACCCATCATTCGCCCATTGTTCTGAAGCTAGTACATATTTTTGGAATAACTCACGGTTCATATCAGCATTCCGAGACCAGTTCTTCATTTTCCGATACATAGAAAAGTTATAAATATGAGCCATCTATAAAACCTCCTCCTCAATACTGTGTTTGTTGCAACACAAGCTCTGGAAGTATTTGAAATAACACGCAAATGACAATCATTCCAAGGGCAAGCGAAACATAGAGAGTCTTTACGCGCTTATTCTTACGGACATTAGCCAAACAATAATTAACAAATGAAATCAAAACAACGATTATGGTTGTGATGATGCTGTAACTTTGAAGAAAATCAATGATCGGAACTACCCAAGAGGTCGATTCTTCTACCGGAACGTCGGACTTCTCCATGAAATGCAACGACAAGTATGGTAAAAATGCGAAGACGACAGCAGCAACACACATCCCAATGGAGAACCGGAGAAAGAAGCTCTGATACAAGGTGTTCTTTCTCAGCTTAGCGAGGTGTCTAAGAAAAAAGGAACACATCGCTAAGACAAAAGCAACCAAAAACCCATACTGCTGCATCAACAAAAAGATTTTCAGTCCAATATCTTCAGCAAGAGCCACCAGGCTGTTCGATGGATCTTCTGTATACTCCGAATACGGTGTATCTAATGTTAACGGATACAAAAACAGGCTTACCATATGAACCACTCCCATGTACTCCTATGTACTCACGTGTCCACGTGTGTATAAAAATACTATAAAATTAACCAGATGTACTGTCAATAACCATCTATATAAAACTCCAAAGGAAGGAATTTTCAAGGTTAAGGAGGATGAAATCATCCTCCTACTTGTTCGAGCATTTCTTCATCAAAATGAGATTCTTCCGTTGCTAAAGGCCATACTTTGACGACCTCGCGTATACCGGTTTTTGAAGAAGAAACATGAACGGCAGCTAACCCACCAACCTCCAATGCATCCAGATCTAGATGCTGGAGAAACGTTATGGTGTTATAGCCCAAAATACTACACTCTGTCACACCGTCGTACTGTTCAACAACTCTAATTCGAACAATATTGGACCCTGTGACCCAAGGGTAAGGCTTCACTTCTACTGCTGACATAGGCGGTTGTTGCTCAAATTCTTCATCATACGCATCATCGGCCCTAGATTCTTCATGCTCAACTTCGTTGGATTCATCATCAGATGCCCCAACTAGTTTTGGAGGCTCCATGGCAGCAACGAGATCCTGTTCATCGACCACAGTATTATCATACGTGGTCTCTACCGTGGAATTTGGAGGTATTGGTATAGACTCCGACTCCGTATTTCCAGCATTCAGCCCCGGCTCTTGTGCTTCAGATTGACTCCGATTTCCTGCGTATCGGATTTTACGCAAAAATTCAAAACTCGGCATCTCAGCTCGTTTCAACTCACGCATTTTCTTGCGAGGAGCAGGAGGCGTTTGTTCCTGGTCGCTTCCCCCTCCAGCAATTGGCGTGTTCTTGTCAGAATCACTATCTGCATTCTGCGGCAACATTTGAGGAGCAGGAAGTGCTTGTTCCTGGTCGTTTTTCCCCTCATCAACTGGACTGTTCTTGCCAGAATCACCAGCTGCCTGCGACTGCAACTTTCTCTGCCTTTCTAGTTCCATGACAGTCATATTACCTGTCAACACAATCAAATCGCTGTCCCCAGAAACAGAACCTTTACGATCCCGCTTCTGTGAGTCATTAGCACCAGTAGTGCCCCCTTTAACAGCGCCCGCTTGTTTAGAATCTGCATTTCCTGTTTTTGAAGCAGGCTTCTTCTCGCCCTTAGCTGCAGATCCCTTGTCAGCTCCCTTTTGCGAATCTGGCTTATTCGCAGTTTTAGGTACTTCAGGTCGCTGATTCTTTTCCTTCTCAGCAGCTGCTTCTTTGCTTGGTGTGCCCTGAGGATTCTGCTGAACGTATGTACTCTCATTGACTGGGATACGTGACACCTGACGAAGCGTAACATCCTCTGCAAATCCCCGTAATAGATCGATACGCAACTGCAAATCCAAATTCTCAGACTCCAAATTCCTCCGCGAATAGGAGTTATTCAGATACCAAAAAAACAAACCGATACCAACGAGTACAGCTGCACCTACTAGCATTAATGGAATATACAATTGTTACCCTCCTTTGATAAATCGCCCTAAAGTTATCATTGAAACCAAAAAAAGAAGCCCAGAGAATGGGTCTTTAAGAGAATCAAAAATGACTTCTCTTGAAAACATCCACCTCTAAGGCTTCTATCTTGGAAAAACGCTCAACCGAGCAATAAATAACTACATCTATAGTATCATAACCCAAATCAGCCGTACAACAGCAAAAAACGCATCTACCCTGAATACAATAGTATATATAAAACGCCGATCGAACAGAATTGATAATGATGCTTCATCATCAAGTAAGGAGGCGTACTAAATGCGAAAAATCCGTAATCGATCAAAGGTTGTCCCTTTCATCCATAAACCAAAACCAGAAGAAATTCACGAATTCCACGAGCAAGCCTACGATAAACTTTTCGAAGCAACGAATCAAAAAAGAAAAAAAGCCCAGGAATTACGCAAGGAGCTTAATCTCATTATTGAACGACGCACGGGCACTACTGCAGGAAATGAAAAAAGCGATCCTTAATTGGATCGCTCTACAAACCTCTTATATTTCTCTTCCACCTGCTCAGCATGTTCCACCGCTTTGAACACATCCTCACGCCTATCGAGGATCGCCTGTATATGATGATTCATTTGACTAGAAAGAGCATGAGCTTCTCTCCTTCTACGTCTCACGTACTCTTCAGATGTTACAAACACTATATCCTTACGATCCTCAACACTTTGTACGGACATCGAACTGACCTCCTTGCTACATCCCCGAATTATTATAGTCAATTGTAGTTGTTTCCTCTGGAGTCTTTACATAAGAGAACAACGAAACGACACATTGGCAATAATCCAACACTACATCAATCAACTCATTACCTTCTCCTAACATTGTATCATAGTCAATGACTAGTATCCATATGTTCCGAGAAGCGGTAACAACCTTGACGGCAAGTTTATTGTCTCTTTCCGCCCATCCCGATCTCAGCGCATCAGCTTCAATGCAATCGGACTCGAAAGAGATAAATTCATACGCTCGCCCAGTTGTTCCTTCATCCGCAATGAGCTTCAATCCAGTGTCCGTACTCTCATAAATGACAAAACCTCTCTCGAAAACCATTAAGAGATCCTGTATTCTGAGTTGTCCTTTATTGACCAATCGCTGTAGCATATCGGTCAATCGTTTCAAACGAATGGAAATATGATCCGTAATAAGCAACTGCTCATCAAATAACGTCTCATACTCCTTCGCCAGATTGATTACCTTACTGAAATCCTCTGCATCACGCTGCATTTGGTGAATTTTGTCTTTCAATAATGCATTGGATTCCTGGAGCTCTCGATTAAGCTCTCTAAGGTTAAAATCATCTGCGCTGCCTTTCAATAGCGGCGTTACAAATTCCTTCAACCCTCTAAAACTAACTTTCCTGTCAAGCATCGGCTTCCAATACAACTCGTACTCTTTAGCCCTCTTTTTCTTAAAGAAAGCCAAATTGAACTCATTGGAAGAAATGTCGAGCATCATCTTTTGATAGACCAACATAACTGCGTAGAAGCACAGCAGCAAAAACGCAAGGATACCACCAGCAAACCACATCCAATGTGCACCTTGGAAAATCGACTTCAAATAAATCGATACGCCACCGCTACCAGCAACCGCAATCCCAGCACGCACAAGCCCAGAGCTGTTCTTAAAAATGAGTTTGAATGCGCCAAGAAGCGATTGCATAAACCAGTTACCTTTACTTTCACCCGCCAGCAATTTACTCACCATCTCATCCAATACTGGAGAAACATCAACTAAGTCCTGATGATATTTCTCGCTCGTTTGGTTGAACTGCTGGATTGGACCATTCAATGTCTCCATAGTTATCACCTCTTTCATTAATAAAAGTTAGCTCCGTTACACACAAAAAAACGCCTTACGCGCGAAATCCTTCTAAGGAGACAAAAGAATCCTTAGAATAAATTCGGCCTCATAAGGCGTTGATCTTGAAATAACGAAGCATAATGTGTACATGTCCATGATACCATATTAAACCATTTACAGACAACACACCATTATTTCTTGAAACTCACCCATACTTACTGCATTAATACGTCATATACGCGGTCATCTGAATCATCCGGCATAACCCAGATTTCCTCAAACCCCATCGTAAATTCACCAACACTACTCGTCATGAGAGCGTCCAGCAAGACGTTCCCGATCTGCTTTGCAGCTAATTTTGGTATGGCATTCCCGATATATTCTCTGGCCCTAGCATCACTACAATCTACTAAATCAAAGACCTCTCCGTTCGCTAATATTAGATCAAAGCTCTGAATCATAGCAAGTTCTAGAACTGTCATAGGACGATGCCACGTTCCATCTGGTGCAATAACTACAAATATACCGCGGTCATCATCCAACGGAAAATCCGCTCCCGCTTCACACAAGTCGAACAGAGTCCAGTCATCACCCACAGCCGATGCACTCGCGTGGATATCACTGTTTCCAACAACCGTTTTCGCAGGCTTACGACTATCTAAAACTCCCATTGTACCTGTCCTGGGATTACAACTGAGCGCTAAATTTTCAAACTCAGCACATAACCCTTCATTTGGAACAACTGTTTGCCCGTTGGCCAATTGCGATGAATCTACTAAATGGAATACATCACGATAAGAAACTCCATCGCGCAGCGGTTCAGCAATACATGCAGCTCCATTTGTCGGCCCCACGCTACCAGTAACGCAACTTGCCGGTGCATCAACTTTCATGACTCTCATGATGTTGGCTTTCCCATTATTACTTAAGTTGTAGGTAGGGCAACTAATCGGTTGAACCAGCTTATCCCCTATCACTCGGTCAATCCGTTCCAATCGATAATTCCACCATTCAACCTCATTGAGATCCCGCCAGTCGCCACCCTGCTGAATCAATGCTAGACGCACCCAAGTCTTAAAAGACAAATCAGGCAGTCTATGCAATCTTCCGCCATTAGCCGTATCGCCTGGAGGCGGCAATTTCGAGAGAACATCACGAATCGCCAAATGTCTTTTTTGTTCCGGCTTAAATATAAATGCTGACATTTTCCTCTCCAGTCTTGCAAGCAATAAGTACCTCTTCCGGATCTGCCCCAATCCCCCTGTTAAGCCAAGATCATGGTCATATCCAGAAATCGCATATCCACGCGCTCTCAAAAGATCGACAATTTGCTTCAGGATCTCTTTCCCCCTAGTCTTGATACGGGGAACGTTTTCCAAGGCAATGATATTCGGGAGATCGTCACCATAATGTTCGCACGCATCCAAAAGCAGTCGAATGCCTCTCAACGTTAGGTGATTGAGCGCCTGATACTTCTTAGATTGAGAATTGCTTTCCGAAAGCAGCGGGCTGTAACCCTTGCAAGGCGGAGAAGACAGGACCACATTCGGCACCTCTTCACCCATCGCTTCCCAGAGATCGCGGACTTGAACCTCTCTCCAGTCTGCGGGCGGCTCATCCACTCCATGAAAATCACAATATTGCTTCTTTGAGAACAAATCCATTACAACACCCTTGCCAGGGCTGTTGGTGATACGCTCATAATTCCGTGTTGCTACGGGATCAGCATCGATACTACACAAAGTACGAAACTGCCCTACTTCGCCTTTATAATGTCCTCGGGAAGCGTTAAATCCTAGCGCACCCCCGCCGATCCCGCCAAACAAATACACGACCGTAAATTCAGTCTGCATCTTCTGACGAGTTTCGGATTCCATCCCCCAAATACTATTGTTTAACAACTGATCATAAAGAACAGCATCTATACTGGCCACTGAATCCCACACCCTTCTTAATAAACAAATGAACCTCGATATTTCTACCGAGGTTCATTGCCTTAGATATAATCGAAATCAAAGGTCATTTGACTATCTCTTTTCGCAGCAGTTCGATGCCGTTGTACTAACCGCTCCAGAATAGAAGCATACGAAACCCCTGATCTTACAAGATGCTTAGTAAGCTCGAACAGGCGGGGATTTTTGGCTGGCTTCGGTGACACTACGATGAGAGCCAGCTCTTTTATCCACTCATATTCCTCGTCCCGGATAACATCACTGCGCACGATACAGACAAATGACTTGTCTTTACAACAACAATAAAAATCACCTGCTTTGTATTTGGAGTTCGTCGGAATTTGTCGAATGATTTCCACCCGCTCCTGCCGAGAAATCCAATAACCATTATCATTCATTCAGAACACTCTCCACGGAGCAGCTGTTGATACCGCTCTGCTTGATCATTCGTCACAAACGTTGGCTTTGACCCACACATTCTAGCATCAAACGTGATTAGGTTAACGAGAACAGAATTCTCGTGAATCAATGAACTAACTACGTTCGCTGCAAGTTGTGCGGCAAATTTATTGGTGGTCAACCGTTGTGGCACACTTTTCACGACCACACCGCATCCAGGAGCCGGCGAATCGCGGTCTGTCATGACACCAGGGAACCAATACGATAGAGGCTCTAAGATGATTTCATTCTTGAATTTAACCCCTACCGCAATCTGTCCGTTATTCCCCGTTTCAGGGAGGAACGAACCTCGACTCACCTCCACGCCATGCACACCAACGTCAATATATACCATTGTCTCAAACCGGTCCGAGCGAAAAAGACGGTCGAGCATTTGTCTTGTCTCGTTATTGTCTACCATACCGATGAGAACAGGAATTTCATTCTCATACTTTATCGGCATGAGTGACGCCAACGTGACTTCATCTTTTACAAACTCCGGATAGGAGAGAATTTCGACGTCATAAAAACCCCGATAGACCTCCTGCAGCGTTTGCACCTTGAAAGAATCTACATCTTCCTTCGTGAACAACTGGTTGCCCATATTCTTTGGCTCTACCTTGTCCCCATCAATCAGCATGATATGACTGTAACGAAACGAATCACGATAGTTCGATCGATCAGCTGAACGCTTGGTATGGATATCTTGGCAGACAGAGCGTACAAAGTGACTTCCAGTCGCCCCCGCTCCTACCACTGTGAATTGGTAGCAAGGACTAGGGGAGCTCTCAAAACGAATAATGCCTGGCATACGGCTTCCTCCTTCAAAAATAAGTGAAGACCCTTGCTTTGAAGGGTCTTCGCAGTCATTTATCACGCTCTTAAGCTCTCTTTACTTTAGAGAGCCATTCACTGGGGAAAGATTCGTCGAAACCGACTCCATCCAGAGCAAACAGCTTCTCGACCGGCACATTGTAAAACTGACCGTTAAAGCCCGCTCGAAAATTAGTCTGGATTGGATTGTTGAATATCTTTCCGATCACACCATAGACGCACAACGCCTTATCATTGGCATCATCACCACCAGAGAACTCTGCTGGCCATCCATGATGGGAGTGAATGATACAAACGATTTCCTTGTCCTCGCGATGAGGATACTTAGCCTCCACATGAGCAGTCCATACAACTTGATCGGGACAATGAATCTCATAACGCAATTCGTTCAAGTCCCACGTTATATAGACAGCTGCTTCAAGTGGTGTAGCGGCCATGTGCTTAAAGAATGCGATAGTTTGCACGAGAAACTGACCTGGGATTTTCGGCAAAAGGAACGATGCCCCCTCAGGCACATCGTCCAGATCCCGCAGCTCCCGAACCGGTGTAGCAACGCGCATCATCGCATTTTCACGCACATCATAAACCTTCCCATTCCGTCCTGCGACAATGGAAATCGCCGGTTTTTGCTGGTCCTCATGAAACGAGGAATATTTCCAGTAATATCTCTTCATTGCTGACGAGATACCTGACGAATTTTTTCCATTGCTCACATACGGGATGAGTCGCTTATCGTCGCGGAACACCCTCCATTCGATTGCCCCTGGTGTAGCGAATTCAAAGAATTCTAAGGCCATCGCCTGCTCCACCATGCTAACAATCAAATCGCCATCAAGCAGTTCAACTTCTGGCTTGTTGTCTTTCTTGGGCTCCACTTCCGTAGACGTGCTCTCCTTCACCTCGCCCGACTCCTCATCGATTTCGAGCTCGGTTTCATCTTCTTCCTCTGCGCCCTCTGCAGCTGCTTCTTGTTGCTCAGCCGGCACATTAGTCGATTCAGAAAGATCACCGTCGTCCGAAGCAGTTTCAGTTTCAGCCGGCAATTGCGCCGCTTTGGAGCGAGCTTCCAAAATGAGGTTCTTTGCCTCTTCCGGAATGAGCGCCCAAAGTGCTGACTTCACCGTTTCAATGTCGGCACTCTCATCGAGATCCACGAGCCTGCGAACCACATCGCTGACCTGAAAGGTAGCCCTAGCGTAATGAATCGTCCACCCCTCAAGCGGTATGGGCATTTCGCGAATTTCCTTCGGTGTCGTATAACGCTTCGGCGCTTTCGTCACCGTTTTCTGAGAAACAGCTTTCGACGTCGAAGGAGCAGCCTTTTGACCTTTATTCTTTTTCGTTACACTGGTGTCTTTCCCATCTTTCTTTGGGGATTGCGATTGCGGCTCCTCAGCCATAATCCCCAACATACCAAACAGATCCATTTGTGCGTCCATAAAAAATATCCTCCTTAAAAATAAAATAACCACTTCCGGATACGGTGTGGTTTATCTTTTGCCCCTCAAATTGCTGAACTTATAGTTAGTGGGCATCAAATACGATTCATCGAAATCTTTCCCCGACATCTCCACCAGGAGATCCCGATACTCAACGTCTTTCGGTTTCGGATAAAGGTGCATATTCCTCTCATTCGTGAGGAATATATCCGGAAACGAATCGAGTTGGGCCAGATTCTTGACTTTAGGCTTTCCATTCCAACAGCACCCGCCGCTATCAAAGACGTTAGAGTACGGGAAACGCTGCAAGGGAGTAGACGGCTTAATACGCAGATCCTTCTCTTTTAATGCAAACAAGCTGGCGTTGACTTCCCCGCCGTTGTCCACATCAAAAATAAACAGCATATGGGGATGACCTACATCCTTATAAATCGTCCCAAGCAGATTCACATCGCGCCGGTGTGCCTTCACGAGAACGAATACGCGCTGCTTCGTCCCAATATGATCGACAGCTATCGTACCCGCCGGAAGTATTTCCGAGGCATAGTAAAAATCCTGCTGGACACTCTGAATGTAACCGGCCTGTTCATCGAAGGATAGCTTCCTCCACAACATAGACATGACCGATTGCACATCCATTGAATCGTTCAGGTTCTTATAATGATGAACCAATGCCTTCGTCATGTTGTGCAAAAGGGTCTCCCCAGGAGCTCCCCAATATCTGCTTTTACCCAACAGAGCGTTCATGAGTTCGATCATGGCAAACGGATCATCCATGTTGTTTATCACGTCATCCGTCAGCTCACGAATCATCTTTGCATGGACTTGTGGGGAAAGCCGGTGAACATTAACCGTGTTCACAATCATAAGCAGCAGCTTGGTTAATGCATCCCTATCCTCCGCATGCTTACCCACAAAGTCAAACAACTCTTTCACTATCGAATTAGCAAACTTTCCGCCTTCGTCACTATTCTTGTACTGTTCGATGTAACTGAGCATCTGTTCAACCATATTAAAATGCTCGTTCGAATTTCCAAGAAAAGCCTCGAAAAGCATAAAATCATCCGCATACTTCACAAAAATGTTCTGCAAAGCAGTTGGGCTAACCTTTGACGATTGAGTCACTAGCCCGTTGACCAATCGCTCAACGAGTGGAAGTCTTTCTCCCGACTCGTCAATAGAAACACGAGTTACGCGCTCGACTTCTTGCATTTGCGTTCGCCTCTCTTTTCTTTAATAAGTTTCCAGGCATCGCGAATATCCATCAACCCTGCATAGTAATCATGCAAATAGTTGGTGTGATAGGATTCCCACTGAAACACAATGCCCTTATCTTTTGCAACAACAATCTCGATCTCGTCCATCCAGTATTCACTAGAGAGAGAGAATGAGTAAGATTTCAGCTCTTTGACCTCTTTCGCCGTCAACTTGTCTCCGATCTGCACAACACCTGAGTCGTGAAGAATAACATCATCACCGAATAAGGTGCGCAGCAAATATGCCGTCAGATCGTCATACAAGCGAAGACTAAGATCGACATCAAAGCCGTCCTCTTGCATCTTTTTCATGAGAATAATGCCCGAGAGTACAGCCATGTACTCTTCTTTGGTGTAATAATTCATTTCAAGGAAGTGACTCATAGAAGCCCCCTCCTCTTCTGCATCCCGACTGCAGGAAGGTTAAAAAGGAACCCTGCAATACCCAGACTACGATTTAGCCACATTAGCGTTTGATCTGCATTCTCGATGTCAAATGCATCGCCATCGCCATCCATCGTGTTAAAGTAGTACAGTTCTTCATAGATCTGTTCCATTTGAGACGAGGATAAGCGATTGAATGCTCGCACTTCCGCAAACGTAGCCGCTCGCGTATATGCCACATCATTCATCAACATCAATCCGGCCTCGAAAACCTCCACTGTTGTCTCCTTTACTGAGTGCTCTTCAAAGTCCTTCCAAAACGATTCCATGTCTAAAGACACGCATTCCACCTCCTTGATAAAATAAAAAACGAATCCTCAAAACTCCCACATAGGGAAGATCAGAGCATTCGTATCTTTGAAAATATATAAAAAAACGCCCAGCAGCGGAATCCTTCAACAACAAATAACATTGTCGAAAAAATAACCACCACTAGGGCGTGAATTCTTGTGAAAAAAGCCAATTGGCCAATAAAGTACAACACCATAATACCACAATTGTCAGAATCGATAAACTATAAATCACGAAGACTACTCGTTTGCCTTAAGTAAGTAATCCACCCTTCCGGCGCGCCAATCTCTGCAAGAGGAACACTTTGCCGTTCGAGCCTGGCATACCGTAGATCGCTTATACTTATCTTGCTATTCCAAATATCATAACCATCTAGGAATCGTTTACTTGCCATTAACGCTTTGGTCAGTTTGATACAGCAAAGCTGCTGCTCCCCTTCCCGCTTCACCATAATATAGTAATAGGAGCGCTTGCCCCCAAAAACAACCGATATAATATCCATCGGCTGTAGTTGACGAAACAACTGCACTGGAGATCCGTCAGCAATACGGAATACAGGCGCAGCCTTCAGCAGCGCATCTACTCTACTGAGTAAACCCAACTGTCGGTGCAACAAATCTATGGTCAATTGGTTGGTATAGGCAAGTTCTTCACGCACATCAAGCGGCAGTTCATACAACATATCCTTAAGTTCCTCATCAGAAAATTGATTGCGAGATGTGCGCATGAACATCCTCTCAACATGCAATTCTAGTCTATTTTTATTCTTTCGAAACGATGGATATCTTTCTTCCATATGCATACCAACCCTCGCTTCTAGCGTTCTTTCCTTCCAGTATAATACATTCGCCATTTGACCGCTCAAATATGCCGACTTGGTTCAAGACTTTTTTGTTTGGTTCACGAGTTTTTTGTCTGGATCATGACGTTTAGTTCACGAGTTTTTTGTCTGGTTCACGACTTTTTTGTAAAAAAATAAAAGAGGGCAGATACCAGCGTATCCACCCTCTTATGCATGCATCTTGTTAAAAAATCAGACAGCACTACCGCCAGTCACATATGGATGCCAAGCCAGAATCACGATAATTCCAGTAATCCCGCTCCGACGCGAATGCACCACCGTAAGGGCCCTCATCTTCATCCTCATGGCAGATATCCTCAGACTGAACCAGGTAGGCATAATGCACATCATTCACTATCGTCTCTTTCGATCCATCTTCACCTTGGCTGTACGCTTCATAATCGTAACCAATCATGTCCTTCATCATCTGAAGGATACGCTCATCGGTTTCATTTTGATAACAAGGATATTTACGCGCAGCCTCCAGCACAATCTCATTCCACTTGGGTTCCGGCAAAATATTAGCTTGAGAATTCATTTTAACATAACCTCCGATTTGTCTTTAGGTAGTGATAGTCCAGGGATAAACAGAACCCCTAGACTACCACGCTTCACTAAATAAAATTACCCCTTATATCCTCCGCCAAGAGCCGTTCTAATCGTCCCCACTCCATAGTAAGTAACGGGATCGACTTCATAACGGCCCGTTTCGTCCATGAAAGGATTGGTTATCGAGACACCTTGATAAAGAAAGAGGGTTGCGGACTCATTTTGCTTCATCCAAATCCGCAGCTCCTCATTCCAGTCTCGATCTGCCGTATCCATGTGCTCCGCAACAGGCTTCCTTATTTCACTCTGAAGCTCATCAATGGTCAACTCGAAGCATTCTCCGAACGTATTCAGAAAGTACTCAATCTCTTCATTGAGCCCCAGCGTAAACATCTTCTCGTAAATCTGCTCCTTAGCCACTGCAAATTCACGATTACCTGATGCACATTCGTTTGCACACTTGATGTATGCATCTAGCAAATCCGCTGCCTTTACAATCTTCTTGATTTCGCAATCCGTCTCGAACAATAACCCCTCATAGGCATTGCGAAGAACAGGCGGAAGAGTGTTTATCAGTTTTTTGATAGCCAACTCCTCGAGCTTTTTGCATTGGGCTAACATTTCCTCGTCATACGTCTTTGTTGTGGCCGGCAAATCGCCAATGAAAACCTCGTTCAAATCATGTAACGTAGCAGCCATTGCTACTTTGTCCGGAGAAGGGGTATCATCCTTCCCAAAAACCGTAATACGAATAGTTGCCAACAAATGAGCAATTATCGCTACCGAATGGCTGTGTTCCGCTACATTCTCCGAAAAATTGTTTCGCATCAAGACCCAACGAGGGATCAAGCGCAAGCGATATGCCAACGCAACAAAAGAGTTCATACCATTCTTAACATAAATGTTCATCATCTCTATCAATCTCCTTTATTAGATTGGTCCTCCGCCCACACGAAAAGCGCCTGCAGGCAGTTCCCATTTATCCATGATTAAATCCGCTGTCTCGAATTGACGATTCAGCGCCATGTGCACCCACTTACTAGTGCGTGCGTCCTTCGGTAAACGCTCCAGACTTCCCAAGTTCGCCTTTTGCTCCAAGGTCAGCTTAGCATCGATCGTGTGATTCAATTCCCGCTCCATTCTCACCAACTCGTTAAAACGCTCTGGGGCAATCTCACGCATAATAGCCCACAAATCGGCTGTCGTGAAAATGCAACCAAAGCAACTCGTTCTATTCCAACCCAATAAATAGGCTGGGTGAGGCAGGATACGATATTTTTCGTATTGATCCCACACGTTCTCTTCTTTCCAATCAATTACGGGGCGCCACGCATGGACAAGACGGTGTGAGCTGCTGGACGGATGCACCTCGACCTCTGCATATTTCGCCCTGTTAGCCGACTCCTGACGCCTCTCGCCTGTGATTACCAACAACTTTACTGGCTTGTCCTTACTCCCCTTAAAACGAGGATCATGACTAACCATGCGCCTAAATATGTCGATCTTAACGTAAGGACTGCACCAACGAGTACGCAAATCCGCTCCCATTGCCGGCCAGCGTAAACGAGTGCTTTTATTTCCTCGCGTCGTCGGAAGATGCACAGTCTCTCCCTTATCATTTACGTAGTATATATCTTTTGTAAGACTGTCCTTTCGGAGCAACTCCCCTTTGAAGCCAAAAGCTCTCCATTGGAAAAAGGTTCTAATGCCAAAATGCTGCCCGATTTTTGTTAAATAAGATTCAGTAATAGGCCAATCCATGAACTCGACATGCTGTTCCCCATATCCATCAACGCATTGATGATGCAGCTCGAGTTTTTCTTTTGGCACACCTTCATTGAGCAGGTGGAACAAGCAGGCATTGGAGTCCTTTCCCGAGCTGCTACTGATGAGAATCTTGTCATACTCATCAAGCGGCAACAATTCAGCCTTCTGCGTCTCCTCCACCTTGTATTCAACCTGGCATTCGAAATCCCATGTCAGTTGCATATTCAACACGTAGTACCTCCTTAGAGTAAAAATAAAGGAGCTGATTGAATCAGCTCCCGAAGTCCCACAGCAATTGATCTTCCACGTGTTTCTTTTTGCCGCGGCTGCTCTTCCCTTTTTCCAACATCGCTTCGGCAAACGTCATGATCCGAATTGCATCCTCTTCTCTCTTCTCCTCTTGCGTTGGCACCGGCTCATTAACCGTTACATTCTTAGCAGCTGCCGCTTCAAGCATAGAGAAAAGATCCAACGGATACTCCTCGTCCACCACATTTGCTTCCTCATTTGTCTGCAGAGTAGGAGCAGGCATAGATTTCCTTGCCTCCCGCTCTTTCCTCCACGCAACAGGATCAATCCCGCATAAGCGAAGTGTTTCATCCGCCAAATCCTTCATTCGTTGCTGAAGCACTTCTTTGAAATTAGCTTCTGCAATGATCTCTAACCCTTCCATTTCCTTTGCGGCAAGACGCTCCCACGCAGCTGCAACCTCAGCACCTGCAAAGCAAGATGCTAGATCACGAGCTAACGAGGATTGCGAGTCACGCGAATACTCAGCCAGTTCGCTTTTATCGAGCCGCCCTTCGACCATCAAGGCATGACCACGGGCACTCATGATGTGCAAAAACTGCTTCATCTTCTGCGTGCCATTGTATATCGGATAGTAAACCCGACACTCGCGATCTTGACCAATGCGCCATGAACGACGTGATGACTGCCGTACCGTATTCACCTCGTAACTAAGCTGGTTATATATGATCGTCGGCCAGTACATCATATCAAGCCCGACCTCAACCAACTTCATATTGGTGATAATGACCGGTACCGCAGCTTCCTCGTATTCAGCAAGCCGAGTTGTACGCATTTCCGGATTCGGTTCATCCAAGATTTGCGACCGAATCCCGTTACGACTCAAAATCGTCTGAACGCGCTCGTTCATGCCATAGTTGCCGGTGAACTGGTTGTAGATAATACAACCCCGCCCATCTGCAAGTTCCATCTGGACCGTCTCAATCAGCCACCGCTCGAGCGCATGAGAATCAGCTTCTGTGCCAATAGGCTTTGCTTCGTACACTCCATCACCTAGCGTGACAGTCATACCAAGCTCTGGCCGACTCGCATACATGAGCGTAGCTGGATTAAACTTAGACCATGCACCGGATACGCCCGACGATCTTACACTCGCAATTTTACAGGCATCGTACAAGGTGTCGTGAAACCGTCGATACTCTAGCGCATGTTCTTTATCCATCTCCAGGAACATTGGTATTTCTTTCAATTCCACCAACGGCAACCCCATATCCGTTAGTTCCAAAAATACGGACTTATGGATTAAGAATTGCGCTGTCATTTGAGGAGCAATACCAGGAGCCTCACGAGAAGTAATGGAACGTTTCTTCTTCCTCGTGACGACACCCACATCCCCCTCATCGTCCTTAATAATCTGTTCAATCTTACCGAACCTTGTCGCCCACTCAATGTCTCCCGTGTGATAATCAATGCCCGCGTCGAGAAGCAGCTTCGGATCGGTGCGCCATAACAATTCCTTCACGCTGGTACTCTTCCCTGTGGTCAATGTACCAGTGAGCATCATCGTTCGTTTAGCGGACTTCACCATCTGCCCAAAAGCATCTCCACGCCCAGAATCAGCACCCTTGGCTTGATGTGCTTCATCCATAATGAACAGGTCAAACCAACCTTTTAGGCGCTTGAGCACCTGGCTGATATTGATCCGTGGCTTGATGTTGGTTTCACCACGAGACTTAAGAGCTGGTCGAAAAAATTGCGCTTTGCATTTACGGCTGATTGGATACAACATACGAGCATCCTCTGTGGCCGATTCACCGAGCAGAGCGACCTCATTATCACAAGACCGCTTAATAGATGCTTTGCGAATCCATTTTACCTTCCAGTCTTTCGGTAGACCGTTAGACAAAAGTTGACGGTTTCGCCTCGCCTCCATAATATCCTCATCGGTAGGCGCTACACCTTCAGCAAACGCATCCCATCCTGCAGGAACAAGCTGATCTTCGTCGTCTTTCTTGTCATCAAGTGGAACCATAATCGGCTTTCCACAATCCGGACAATGCCACGCATAAGTGAGCTTGTCTTCTCGTTTTGAAGCGGTATGCATTCGCTTCCATATCCCATCGAAGTAAGACTCCGAACCAAGCTTCGCCCGATCGATGCCGACCATCGTAAATTCAACAGTCGATGGCTTGTACCCCGCCTTTACCTTGCGAAGTAATGCCAACGCATCGTTCCCGTTGCGTATGATATTCACCTTGACGTTCGGAATCGTCGCTTCAATCTCTTTAGTCTTCCACTTCGGCAGCGTAATGCCAGGAGCAGCTAGGAGTACAGCCATACCAGACTTGCCCGTTCTGCGCTTTCTGCGCTCATGGAGGACGTGTACAACGCCACATCCCATGATTGATTTTCCACTCCCCATGTCACCGCCCAAAAAACACGCCTCTGGAACCGGATCTTCATAGGTATTGACCAACGCTTGAATGGCATGCGCCTGAATCGGAAACGGGATTCGCTCCAAATCTCCAATTGCTGGATCAAGTGGCTGATCGAACGTATGTCTGGGCTTTAACTCACTCAACTGTGCTGCCAAGTGCGGAGCATTTTTAAGCATGTATTCCGACATACTCCAGTTTGGATCGAGTTCACCCCTCATATCGCATTCCGGTATGACTAGCCGGTAGCTCTTGAGTGCCTCATCCATTACACGGATCACATCGTTCTCGTTGGCAGTAAAACGTATCGCCGCCGCATTAGCATACTCATCGCCAAAGACAGGATTTACCTGCACAATGAGTGGCTCAATATACCGACTGAAAACTCGGTAATATTGATGACTCCACTCATGCGGTAGCCCAAAACGAGCAATAACATGCTTAGCGAATATGGACTGAATATCACCATCTGCAGCAAACAACAATGCCCGATTAAACTGTTCGGGCTCCTTCTCTGCTTCTATTGCACCAAGTTCAAAGAAAGAGCTATACACGCATCCATGCGCCGTATCCCCTAACCCCATCGGACGTTCAACACGCCGATACTGATCTTGATACAACTTTCGCAGAAGCATATTTCCGTACCGCACTTCCCGATTCTCCAAAATGCTGGCCGAAACCGCCTTTACTTCCTCCGCTACACCAACATAGGATGCAAACAAAAGAAAACGGTGGCCGTGCTGCATTTCATAAACCAAAACGTGCGGCAAAACGGATATTTTTCGTCCCTCTGAACTAATCTCAAGGTGGTTAAGCAATACCCCCCACCTCCAAGATTAAAAGCCGGCCCTCCGCTTGCCACTCCTGTAAATTAGCAAGCTCGTCATTACTGACCGTCTTCACAATAAATTCAGAGTACGAATACCACTTATAACAGACTCTAAACATCGATCCCGCTCCTTCACAAAAAAAATAAGCGAGATAGTTTTCTATCCCGCTTCCTTGATAAAACCTATTTCAGATCGACGACGCCGTACTCATTGCTGAACGCTCGTACAATGGACGTAAAATGCAACGTCCTGCGTTCGCCGGTACGATTACCCTCTGCATCATACATCGTCTCCACATCTGTTCGAGGTTTTGTAACACCCGAAACAATGTGTGTGCCTAAGTTACCCCCTACCGCACCCGCTGCAAGAGCAATCCCTGCATGGGCTGGTTTAAGCGGCAACAGCGGACGCTTCATTTGAATCTTTTGCGTCTGCGGCACCAATTTCGCTGAGATCTCAGAGAATAGCATCGAAGTCTTCATGTCTTCAATCAGCTCCTCCACCTTCGCGGCATTTGCCCGAAAATAAGGCGTCTTGCCAGTGGAACTAGCAGGAATAGTAAATTCCTTCATCTCCGCCAATGTCGGCAAAAATGTTGGATCTATCTTCCCTAACTGAACAAGCTGATTGTACTGGTCCTTTTGAGTCTTAACGGCTGCACGCTCAAACCGCGCAACCACTACAACCTGCTTAAATACATCAAAGTGGTCATCGGTAAAACGATATACGGAAATATCGCTAAACCGTCCAGCCAAAATGCCGGCTGTATCCACCAAGACGTGCTGAGGGATGCAGAACAACAGCACCCCTCCCTTTTGTAAGACTCCTTTTCGCAAATCGGTCAGCGCCTTGAGAAAGTGCAGCTCCGCTCGTTTGCCATCCACATCTTGCTGATATGGAGGATTAAGCCACAATAAGCTCATCCCAAATGGCTCGACACGAACATGCTGATACGCATCATGAATGACGTTATCAAGCACCTCACTGGCAGCTTGCGCTCGGTCCGCCTCGATTTCTGCCCCATAAGTGCGGACATTCGCTTGAAACGAGCGCAACTTTTCTGCAATCATGCGAAGTGCTTCACCTTCTCCACAGCACGGGTCGTAAATGAAAATTTGTTCTTCACTAGAAGTTGCAAGATCAACCTGCATCGCCTGAAGAACCAGCTCCATTTCCGCAACCGGCGTTGCGTAAAAACCTCCTTTTGCTTCTGACGCAAGCCTAGCCATTGCCCTTCCTCCTTTTCAGGAGTTCATCACCAGTAACCCAGTAATAGGCACCGATCGGCTTCTTGCGTTCATACTCTCTTTTCAATACTTCTTCATATTCTCTGGATCTGCGTTCTGAACGAGCATTAACCCAATTCAGAATCGTCACTGCAGAAATGAAAAAAGCAATTAAGAGAACCAAATAAAACAATCTTCCGCCTGGCGTCGCCTCAAACAATTGCAACAGCCATTCATCAAACATCTGATTCCAATACATACCCTTCCTCCTACCATGAGTTCTCTATGCATATGGCATAAGAGGACTCATGCCATCGCATGTTTAACACCCGGATGGGAGGTGAAATAAGTAAAAGCGAAGCACGACGGCTGCAGGCAGCATCATCGAGATCCGCTTTCATTAAGAAATATATATAAAGCGACAAACGCAAAAAAAAGCCATTTTTCGCCACGTAACCCTTAGGAAATAAATACATCCCCATAAAGGATCAACGCTTGGAAAAATGGCTTTATGTTCGCCGCATTAGTAATACCACCATTATACCATTGTTTCAAAAAATTAAAACCCTAGCGATACAGCGCCAGGGTCTTAATATTCGTCTTGTTCTAAACTTATTGGGCAACCATTTGCTTCTCGTAATTCAAAATATCGTCATAGGTTAGCCATTCTGGTTTTGCATCGTCCGGAAAGGAGTTATGCAACTCCTTCATCTTTTGGATATGCTCCTTTTCATCCTGATAGTAAAGACATCTTTTGCTCCTGTTCCCATTACCCAAATAATACTCAACGTCCATTCTTAATCGACTTAACATCATGTAATTAAATCGGTTGGGATCTTCCTCATACTTGGAGTTGAACACTACCTCCAAATCTTCACTTATCGGAGAATCAGGTTCGCCATCAATAGAATTCCCGCAGCTATAAAGCTCTGGCATACCTTTACCCAGCGACAAATCCTTCCAGAGCATTCCGTTTTCAACACATCGATAAACCGGTCTGTTCCAGTCATCCAACCCAATAAACTCCATCGATCTAACATTTTCATTTACATTCGTCATTTTCATAATCTCCTTTGGATACAGTATCAGATACTTTAGATTGCTGAACTAATCTGTCAGGTCAGCGGGATCAAAATCACTGAAATCGCAATGGTCACAACACGATGCAACATCATGCCCACTCCGCTCACGGTATTCTGGGTCGTAATAAACGGGAGCCAATACAACAGTCACTTCCCGCTTTTGGACCGTCACCGTTCCCACATTACATGCATGACACTTTCTCTCATCAATGATTTTCCAATCTCCATATCTTGCTGCCATCAAAAGCCCTCCTTGTTTTGAAAAAGTAAAGCGAACCCACAACGGATGCATGATTGCATGCATCGCCGGATTCGCTTTCAGTAAAAATATATGTAACGCGACAAACGCAAAAAAAGCCATTCTTCGCCGCGTAATCCTTAGGAAATAAATTTATCCCCATAAAGGATCTACGCTTGGAAAAATGGCTCTGTTTGCCGCGTTAATAATAAGTCTATTATATCAGAGATTCATTAAATTAGAAGTCATGCTTGAAGTTTCATTTGATTTAATAACTGGTGAAAACCCTGGTTTTTAAGTGTTGGGTATTCTAAAATATCAGGTGAGTTCTCTAACAAGCGAGGATATTTTTTGTTTAAGAAGCGTTTAATACTTTGTAACTCCTCTAGACTCGGGATGACTTCCTTTGGTTTAGCCCTAGGTATGGGCGCGGACACTTCAATTCCAAGCATGTTGGAGAGATTTTGACGAAGCGTATCTGATGACAAAAGTTCATCCATCAACCCGTTATATATATAAATAACCTCATCCTGTTTACACGGATTATAGGTTGTTCTGTTAAACCAAATACAAAGTAGGTTGTATGGAGCTCTATTTTTTGTATCATAGCCTAAGAACATTTCTAAAATAGAACTTCCTGCTTCGAACATCTTTCCACTCTTGTACTTTTCTTCAGGAACTTCGTATACTTTATCATTGAATACACATAACAATTTTACACGCATTCTATATTCACCTCATTCCTCAGGATAATTATTCCCCAGAACTACAACACTAAAACATAGCAAAAAAAATCTCGCACATCGCGAGATGAAAAGAAATTATAACAAATAACAATCCAGTTGTAATTGCTCCCACTTATCATAAATCGGTCTTAAATAAGGATTGCCACTTATATCATCATAAAGCAACGGTGGTTTATGATGGGATTTCCGTTTCTTTTGGATTGTAGTTAATGCGCCTAAGAGCATTTCATCACGTTCATGCGCAATTTTTTGTAATCGCTCTGTCGTGTATTCCTCATGTCCTAATTTCCGATGTAGCAGATCCTTGTAATTTGAGATGATGGTATTGAGTGTATCGAGATCCGCTTTATTAGCTTCTTCAATTCCCTGCTCCACATTGCCAAGTTCCAGGCCGAACAGAGGATCGTCAATTGGAGTGTCATATAGCGAATTCGCATAATTTTCTTCGATCGCCTTAACAACATAACCCGCTAGGTTTCTTATCGAATTTCCCGCATTCATAGCACGTACATGCCGCACATTTTCCTCGATGTAAAAGGGATGATAAGTTTGCGCTAGATATACAGCCTTCTTACGATGTACACCATGCTCCGCAAGCAGCTGTAGCAACCTCTCGGCATCATAGTTCGCAACCTCTTTCTCACGGATCTGATTCTTCATGTTCTTCTGAATCCGAAAAATAAACGATTCTACGGAGCGCCCTACACGTTTATAAATGTCATATGTAAAACATATGTCTGTTTTCTCTTCTAACTCTGCCTGGGCACGATCAAGTAGCTCACGCAGATGTTTAAGCATCTTATATTTGCCTTCCGGTATGTTCAGCAGGTATCGCAGCTCACTCACCTTAATAATGCGTTCCTTACGGAATTCACGTTCCTTCAGCAACTCATATAGTCGCCAGTTGTACTCCGACTTTAACTTAAGAACGTTATGAAGTCGGAATTTCGTGTATGCCCGTTTTAAGTCCCGCAAATAGGGAGCAAGATCCTCATTGAGCTTGATTGAAACCCTGCCCTCTCCTTCTCGATAAACGGCCGTCTTAACCCACGTCATTACAGTACGTGTATCACCCTGAGTGATCTGGACCTGCTTGGATTGTAGCTGTGTAATTGCTCTTTCTACCCGTTCGTAAAACGATTTACCTTCAATGCCAATAAGCTTGGCCAACTCTTTAATAGATATCGTATATGTCTTGAATTCTTCATCATCCGGCTGGACAAGGGACACTATTGAAAAAATGAGCCGTCTTTCCATCAAGTCGAGATCCTGTTGTGTGTTGAGAATCTCTTTAGACTGATTAACCCAGTAATAGTCCTTTATGTTGGCTTCGACCGCCTCCGGCATAGCTAACGAAAGTTGTCCGTTAGTCTCAATATCTAGAATCTCTTGAGTAACAGATTGATTGCTCATTCGCTTCCCTCCCCTCCCAAACTACTATATCCGATTTTTCTCGACGGTGGAATGGAAGAAATAGGATGAAAACGAGCCGATTCTGATATGTCCTTAAAAACGGAACAATCGGGATTTTTACGATCAGCATTCGGATGCGGTTAGCGTCAAATCTTACTAGAACAAGCATTTAACATGTCCGTAAAAACGGGGCGGAAATTTTTTTTCCACGCCTTGAATCAACACTGCCACTAAAACAACAGATGATTTATAGCCACTACCCTTTTAATCCACTCGATAAACAAACAACGAGCGATATAACAAGTCCATTTACACGGACATAAGAACTCCCGCAACCCCTACGTCTTGCTTCACTACTACCTGATCTAGCAGCTGTATGTTCCATTCTTACGAACATATCATATCCCTCCCCATTTCTAAGGACATTGAATATGTGATTCCGTTTATCAGGACATATCACCCCATCGACACAGACATTGTTCCGAATCTACGGATTTCTCGTTCCGTATTAGCGGACATAACGCCCCGAAACTAAGGACATCCCATTCCCTCTGTCAGTACCCCTCATCCCCTTTATCCGGACATCTCATTCCGTCTATGCGGACATTAATAACTCACAAGCCTTGTGTATCAAGGCAATGCGAGTCTCTTAACATAGTAGACAATTAAAACAAAAATAATATATGTATAAAAGAACATAAACATAGCAGTTGAATATTGGAATTATAATTGAGATAGACAACGTGGAGTTACGAGAAAATTACATCTCGAGCAATGTAGCAAAAAAAATAACCCCGCGAGTGCGAGGTTATTGCTTCAAGCCATTCAGCTTGTTCTCGAGCGATTGAAGCTTTTTCCGCTCATAATCGCTTAGAACCATCTTGTTTTTCAAACGATCACACTGTGTCCTTAGCATCTTCCTATATTGCTCCTTGTTCTCATCAATCCACCGTCTCATAAGACAACGAACTCCCCAGTTTCTTCTTCTCCATAGAGCATTGGATTTGTATCCCGCTCCAAGTTAGAAAACAACCTCACGTTTTCCAACAACAGTTCCCATGCCGATAGCTCTTGATCTTGTCTGGTTGCAATATCTTCCCCGTCAAAGTAATAACGTTGCTGGAATTTGCGTGCTTGTAAATAACCACTGGAGTCAGCAGAGAAAAACGGAAATCGATGCATGAACCGCGACGATCCGCCTAACCAATGGAAATTTTGGCTGTCACCGAACCTGGAATAAATCTCATGAAATAACGCTGCTTTCACTTTATTCGACATTAAAGGTCCAACTTTCAACCCCAGATGCACCGTCCCACCAATCGCAATCACCGCATGATCCTCATTAACCAGTCGCTCCAATTCGCTAAAATCGCTATTCCTCCAATCATCAAGATTGGGGTGCCATACAGGGATTGGATTCCGACCAGTAAGACTGCGGAGTTTATCGAAATTGGCCGCGGACAACACTGGATCTCCTGTCACATCCAGGTTGAAGAATGCGTAAATCAGGTGGTCATAGGTACGAATAAATTCCGCATACTCCTCGACCGTTATTACAGATACATCATCCCCATACTTCATTCGTGCTTTGTACGAGGAGAATTCCCCTGAGTCCAGGAGCAAATCGCATTCATTCCCCTCTATAAAGCGAAGTAATGGAGGCGTTGAGAGCGAGCCCCGCAGATAAAAATAAGATGCCAAAATATGCTTCGCACCAGCAATCCGCAAACATTCCAGCTCTTTTCTCGATGCCCGCTCCAATCCGCTAAAAAAGAACCTGCAACCTTTGATTGTTAAACGCAATTGTCCCATTTTCGTGCGAACAAACTTAGCCGTTTCGATAAACAAATGTCGCAGCAGTCCCATTAAAGAAGAATTCATGTGACTAAACCGCTCGAGCTCCTTGCGCAACACCGTTTTGCGATGCAATAAAAGTGCAATAGCTTTGCGCAATTTTTCCCGAATGATTACGTGCTGCCGATTGGTCGAACTGGTCTGAAAGTAAATCCGCTGCTGATCTACAGCAACAATGACCTGCTCATTCCCACTGCCGGTAACGTATCGATTTCTTTCAACCCACCGCCGAAGAAGTCGCCCTTCGACCTGCGAGGCTTTAATATCGTAGTAGTTCATTCGCTCAGCTCCTTTTACATAAAAAAAGAGGTAAGGCCGCAGCGCTTACCTCCCATCTTTGTAGACACCCTTATTTCCGAAAGGTCAGTGAACCCACGACCGTATGCTCCTTAGCTTTCATCAGCCATTGCCATCTGCGTTGAAGTTCAGAAATACGAATATTTATACGTTTCATTTAGAACGCCATCCTTTGTATAAAATGTGATCTCCTTCGCTATCCATTTGGATATCCTTACGAATTCTGAAGCTGTTCCCAGACCTGGAGTGCAGGCACATGTACATGCTGCGCCAATTTATCAATTTCAGCTTTGTTTCGTTCATACACTCCATGACCCCGCTCCGTAAGCAAGCATTCACCAGAGCTGGTTTGCTCGTATAACTCTCCGAGGCCACTCGTGCCAAGCGGAATCGTTTTCCGCCCAAGCACATAAGCGACAATAGCAACATCAGAGATGGAGTCAACCCGCTCTTCCTCCGCTTCTTTTGTCGGGAGAAGAACTGATTTGTAGAACGATTCGTAAGGCGCTGAATCGATGCCAAGAATGAAGTTCGTATACTCCGTCATCTTCATATGCTTGGGGCGCAGCTGTCCCATATAGAACAGGCATTCCGATTCGATATGACCGTACAAGTCGGCGTGGAAATTGTCCTTAATCGTTAAATCATACCGACCTTTATGCGTCTCATTCGCGAATTGAACCGTAAAATCCACTTTGTCATAATAAGAACCGAAAACCGTTGCGGCCATTTCGCGCAAGATCTGATTTGCCTCTTTCCACGTAAACGCCTCATATCGCCCGCGATTCATGCCCTTCGGACCTTCGGCTCGACGTATCGTAATGATTTTGTATGCCGGCGCTGTTGGTAGCCATGCTTCAAAATCTGCAGCAACGTCTCTCTTATACAGCACATCGCTAAGAAGATAGTCGGGTCTATGGTCAAGAAACTGATGAAACCGAGCCCACATCTCTTCCCCAACTTCTCTGCGAATCTTTTCATACTCCTGAAAAATACTCATAGCTCATTCTCCTTTTTGATAATTGGATGTGACATAGCCAGGCAAGAGGCGAACTTTCCCATAAGGGATTTCACTCCGTCCGGAGGGACCGTAGTTCATCATGATCCACTTGTCCTCTGCATCTTTGCCAAGCGCCAATCTTTCGGCAACCTCAACCCACCAACGATCGTTAACGACCACACACCGCGGATTCAGCTCATCGTGCCCATTCCAGCCGAGCAACCGATAAAACTGACTGAGGAACGCTGCAGTCTCCCCCACATAGCCCTCTACCTCGATTTGGGGTACGTCGATCGTTCTTTCCTTTTCCATAACCGCCATTGACCATCACTCCTTATAAAAATAAATAGAACCTCCCCGCAAGCGCGGTTAGAAGGTTCCCTTGTTCCCACATTCTGTCGCTCCTAATACACGTCCTCCAGCAGCTCCAGCATCTCTGCAGGAAACCAGCCGTCCGAAGACATTGAGCTTAAGAAATCGAAGGGATCGTCATTGGGTTCGAAGCAATCCCTTTTCCTTTTATTTCTGCGAACACGCTCACTACGCATAGAACGCAGCTGAGTCTCAAGCGCTCGAGCGTCGTTATAGAACTCGATAGCTTCTGAAAACTCCCCATTCTCTATGCAAGATGTGATCAGCTCTTTAAGCGCCGACATTTGCTTGGCCAGCACAACCTCTCGCAATATACCCTTCACATCGTTCGGAAGCAGCTGCAGTATAGCCAGCCTTCTAACCTTCGTGTAGCCGACCTTGCGGAAACCTGCATTGAGAAAGCTCGATCCAGGATTGCTGGATTGAACAGCGGATTCCTTCACAAAGGTTATGAACCCCTCCTTCGGAATCCCCCACTGCTGCACCGTCGCATAAATCGCCCACTTGATCAGATCCGATGCCAGGTAAGCTGATTCGTTACGGAATATCGTGCATTCAATAGCGTCAACGAATAAATCGTCCCGCTTCTTGGAATACCACGATACCCACACCGCATCTCCCAGCTCTGTGCGTAGTACGAGGTTGTTTCCTGGCCTGCAGAATTGTTTTGCGCCAACAGACTGCCTACTGTAGTGGCGATCGGCTAGTGCTAGACAATCTGCATCCGCCTTATTGGTTTCGATCCACGGCCCATATTCCTCAGCTCCACCCAACGAAAGCATAATGTTGGAGAAGTCTGAACGGGATATTTGCCGAGACCTTCTTTTCCCCTTCAAATTCGGTTTATCATCCGCCACCGAACCTTCCAGCTCCAAGAGAATTTGCAACGAAAATCACCTCCTTGTGAAATAAAAAAACCGCTTTAACCCACGAAATAATCGTGAGTAAAAGCGGTCTTTGATAAATAAATTCGTATGTGCGCTGACCGATTAGCTGCAGTATCACTTCAAGAGAAGTTCTACTACCTCCAATCTGGTTTTCCTCGTGTCAGCGATCAGCGACGGGATGATATGTTTTGCAAATTCTGCAATTTGCTTATCATCCTGCGTGGCCAATACCTCGGCAAAGCGCAACTCGACTTTTTCCAAGTCCAAGCCGTAATCGCTCAAGCCGGCACCTCCTTCAATGCGATTTGAATCTTCCAATCTGCTCATCCCACCTTAAGAGATGGGGAGAGTACCCAGAATTCAAAAGATCGTCCAAACCTTTCGATTGCGATACATTCCAGGCGGCAAATTTGACTTCAACGCCACGAGGTTCAAAGAACCTCAAAGCGTTTTCTATCAACTTCACTACCGCATTCCCAACAGTGTCCACTTTACTCTGTGCGTCAGCATCAGGAGCAAGAATAACTGTTTTTGCCCCTAAATCAAGAGCAGGCTGAAACAGTTGATCCATTGCGTTGACACTGGCGATTTGAAGGTGAATTTGGTCTGTATATTCGCTTGCAATATCCCCTTTTAGCGGTCCTTCCCCCAACCAGACTACCGACGTGTTCATGTAATTGGAGATGTGATCTCCGCAATCCCAGTTACACAGAATTCGTGATGGGACTGCTACATGATACGGGGCAGGGGTCATTCTAGCTCCTTTAATAATCTTTCTGCCCGGATCAGCATATGTGCTGAGCCATAAATACTTGCTTCCTTTGGTGATTCGCACAGTCCCCTGAGGCAATTTCAATGGTCCGTCCTGTATAACTTGACGAGCACCACTCCAGATAACCTTATTGGTGTTAAGGTCATATACCTCTACCGTTTTATCGAACGATTTCACCTTGATCGGACCAAACACATCGAAAAAGTCTGGGTCATCCACTCGAAGCTGTAGTCCGACGATCTGGTTAATTTCATTCCGGAAGGGAACTAAAAATCCATTACGGCCAGCAAGTGACCAAATGTTTCCTTGCTCGGTCTCTTGAAGGAAGAAACCAGGGATACCCTCGGGTTCTTCGTCCATTAGAGAGATTAACTCCTGCGTAATCTTAAACCGAGCTTGCTGTTGAGAAACTAAAGTGCGATACCCTCTTACCCCGATTTCAGATGGAGTAAGACATCTTTCTTCTGTCAGATGCACACGATGTTTCTCTGACAGATGTAATAAATCCAGCAGCGATCGATAGAAGCGATTCAAATGTTCAGGCTCTCTCTTCTTATCGAGATCCTCTGACACAGGTGAAGCTTCAGCTACTTTACGAGCTCGATCGGGTTCAAGCACGGTTCCATCCTCATATTTCACAGGAATCCCTGCGATCGCGCAAGCCTCATGAACCGCAATCGAAAATCTCTCACCCTTTAACTCAGTTTCATTCCATCTCCGGTAGGCGTAGAACGACAATGCATCTCGTCCATACATGCCTTGCGAAAAATCCTTCCACACCTGACGATCTGGTGTAATCGCTACAGATGCGGTACGTTCTCCACCATTTCGATAGGTCATCCAACTTCTCCCGTTGCGATGAAGTTGTTCTCCCATCGCCTCGGCAAACTCTTTAATATCGAGCATTTTTAATTGCTCGATAGTTTCTTGAGAAATGTACTTCTTTGTAGTCGCCGTTTCCGCAGACATACGCATCCTCCTTAAAAATAATGTTTTTACATGCAAAAAAACCTCCAGAAGTTGTCGGTTTGCATGCATAATCTTTGCATGAACACAAACAACCCTGAAGGTTTGAAGTCTTAAAAAGCAAAAGCCAAAAGGCAAATTATTATGCTTTAATCTTAGCATCTAGTTTACGGTAATGCAACCCACTACACAATCTTATACGCTGTAGTAAAGAGAGTATATAACCACTCCAAAAACGAATTTCCGAACCACAGAGCTGCAATACCACCGAGCGCGATAAACGGGCCGAGCGGAATAATTTTTCTTAGCGTTCTCTTGAGGAAACCAGTGAACAAACTGAATATAAAGCCGGCTATTGAGAAAATAAGAGTGGCAATCACCATGAGTTCCCACCCCAGGGCAATACCAAGAAACGCAAGCAGCTTCACATCGCCCCCACCTATCCACTTAGGATTGATGAGTGCCACCAGTAAAAACAGCCCTCCCGCAATTCCACCAGTTGCGAAATAAGTCCATATAGCATCATCGTGAATAAACAAGCGATAGATACTAATACTGCTCAATGCGGGATACATCAACTTGTTCGGTAGAATTTTGTATCGGAAATCCGTGTAGGAAAAGTAGAGGAGCAAAATCGTAACTGCAGCTGCGCCCAGCATCATATGTCATCCCTCCAAGCTTTAATAGATTTTGAGGTTTGGTTTTGAATCCTTTTAGTCTTAAAAGAATTTGAAATTTATTCTGATAATAATAGTAGTAGTTATAAATTATTTAAGTAAATCTTATTAAAGACATTATTATTTGTACCTAAATTTTAGCCCCTCACCATATAAAAATTAGTAGACCGCTATATAAAAAATATATCATTGTGTACAGAATCTCGGTATATAAAAATTAGATACCGGATTTCGTTGAGGATAACCCGCTATATAAAATTTAGATACCTACGCTATATAAAAATTAGATACCGTAAAAAGAGTGTGGATGGCTACTGACTGCCATTCGAGAAGCAGTCTTTTTGTGGATAAGCCTTTGTTGATAAAAAAAGTTATGCACAGAATGGAACGATATGCGAGTACGTTCTTCTAAGGAAGAATGGTGTTAAAAAAACCGATTGCAACCATATGAGCAGGGTAAAATGATCTCCAGAACCAACGCGGAAACCTGACTTTACCAAGCGTATTTAAGAACGGCTTTGCATAGAAAATGAGAACAGTTGATGCAACACTGGCAAATTGAATGAAGTCATCATGTGTTAGGATAAAGAGCAGATTGAGTGCGATGTGATAGTTTATAGCCCATATGCCTTTAGAATAACGATAAATGAGCACTAGAAGTAAAGCGTAGCCGCCGTAACCAAAGGGAAGTAATTCGAGGAGAATCAAAGCTGCGAGAACGACCAGGACACGAATGTACTTGTGTGGAAAACGGTCGAGCAAAATGAGAACCGCTAGACAGACACTTAAATCAGCAATGACGTTTAATCCGGAAAACCCTAAACCTAACGTATAAGGCAGTTGGGATATGATCGCCAAAACAGCTAGACGCAACAAATAATGTCCGGAATCTTTTGTGTAGTGGTATCCCAGCACAATGCAGTATGCATAGACCGGAAACGCTAGTCTCCCAATTAAGCGCCAATGGAGCTGGTCGGGTAAGAAAACAAAGCCGATATGGTCGATTAACATTGTCAGCATCGCAATAAGCTGCACGGAAACCTCCCCCCTCCCTACGTATTAAAAAGAGAGGGAGATATCCCCCTCTCAATGCACCAGAATAAAGTTCACATCTTTTACCATCAACTGACCATAGTATTGCGTAAGATAGTGAATGATTCTAGTCCGTAAAGTGGTCGTTACAAACTGATGAATAACACTATTAGAGCAGTAGATGTTGATGGCAGAAACACCAGTTCTGCGATCTCGATCGTAATGAAGTATTAACGGTTTAACGAAAGTATCAATCACATGGTTATCCCAGGATTCACCAAGCAGTCTTTCTGCTAGCATGTCGAGAATCTTGCGATCGGTTTCGTCCATTCTTGAAGCTAAGTGGTCCAGCTTAACTTGCTGCAGCTCCGTTTCTTTCGCCAGATGATTAGGTTCACGAATTTCACCTTTGGTGACAAAGGATTCGTACACTTGCTCGACATTAACGAAAGGCTTAATGAGGTCAGTTGCTTGTGAGATTTCAGACAACTCATGCACAAGCCGATCATGATCCTTACGCAACGCTGTCGGCAGCTGCTGAATTAACTCTGCCGTGAGCATCGGAATATGATTTCGAACCTTAGTAATCGGAGCCTCATCCATATTTTTTTCATTCTTCACTAGAAACTGAAAGATGAAGCCGTAACTCTCGAGCAGATCCAGATGCGTTTTCACTGTGTCTCTGGACTTGATTCCCATTTTTGTTGCTAAAGTGCTTGTACTAACATAGCAGTAGTCTTTGTTATAGCAGTGCCTGCGCAACAGTGTGTAAAGATGGACGCCTGTAGGCTTCAAAAAGTAGCCCCAGAAATCAAGCAAATAATTAGAAACCATTGTGAAATTACCTTCACGAAAAGGAATCGGATGATACCCAATCGTGTCCAATGAAAATCGCTCTACATCGCCTTCGGAAAAATAGATGTCGTCTTGATCTCTACGGATGTATGTACCCATTCTTCCATCGCGCTCGTATTGAATAATCTTTTGGCGTTGTTCGTTGGTAATTTTGCGATAATAACGCAATGTTTCCGTGCCATTCTTTAGATTCGTTTTCCGCTCAACTAGATCGCGATTATACGTCATAATTGTCAGTGGTTGCGCTAAAATAGATTGCATTAAAGAAGCCGATATGATATGATTTTTTTACGAAAATATCATATCTATCGTTAACGAAAGAGCGGGAGGCGGCCAACCTATTGCTCTTTTATTTTTTGTCTTTTTAGCAATACCACGTTCCTCCTTTCTACCGTTATTTGAAATTGCAAAAAAGCCCATATCTAGCGAATATGTGCCTGCACTTATAGAAGAGTACCCCAAAAATGGGTATACTTCTCCCGTCAACACACGTTCGCTGTCAAAATTATAGCACATTTATCCACAACCGTGAAGAATGGAGTCTAATTCGGTCTAAAACACACAACTATTTCACGCCCAGATAATTGCAATACGCTAGAAGCTGTGATAGACTGATTACAAACTTTATATATCACGTTCGCGAAATCCCTTGCCCCATCTGGTGCAGGGGATTTCTTCTTATTTAAGCGAGCGGCCGCCTACTGATAAAGATCATCGAAAGACCTCCCCTCCCCTTTTTCAAAAAAAAGAACCCAATAGGCATACGGAAGCTAGGAGCTCACGTTGTACCCATAGGGTTCATTCTTGTTAAAAAGCCATAACCGGCGTGGATAATGTAATAATAGAGTAGCAAATACGACAACATTTAACAAGAGTGTTTAATTTGCAATGGAATTAACATAGCGATCGTAATCTTGTTGAGAGAGGAGCTTGAATTGGTAAAGCGTTTGAACTTGTTCCCTCGTAATCTTCGTGGCTGAACGAAACGATTCCGGCATAATAATAGACAGCTTAACACGATCAATATACGACCGCTCGAACAAGGTGTATTCCATTGAATCCAGGGATGGGAGATCATCTATGCGCATGGTTGTCTGTACCCACGTTCCCCGCCATACGGACACGATCTGACCATCATAGTAGTAGATTGGTGCAGGCTTATCGTTGTCCTTAAACACACGCTGATACGCATCCGCTGCAAATACACCTTCGGAGTAGATTAGCCGGCGAAACTCGCCAAGCTTTTTCAAAGTAAGCGGAGTAAACCAATGATCGATGCCATGACGACGAACATAAAATACATTTAACTCCTCAAAATCCCCCCCATCTTCGGTCGGACTCGAATAGTACGTGTGACACTTCATGCAGTAGACTACGGGCTCTGAATGGTGACTGGAGGAATACTGACGGTGAATGTATCGTGTAATCGAATTGTCGTTGAAAACAGGCGTTTGACCACAACAAACGAACGCTTGCGACATGAGATGCACTCCTTCCTTGATTGAATTTGCAATATCAAAATAGTATAGGAATATATTAACACAATGATATTGCACAGGCAATAAGCACAAAAAAACCCAAGCTGTTAAGCAAGGGTTTTTCTGTGAATCGGCTTACTGGATTGCGCTGTGCAGCATGCCTGCACTCAAAGAATGAAGCATCAGACTTGCGAATGGGATAAATCTCTTTGCTTAGACGCCCAGCACGCATCCCATTGTGCCCGCAAAGCACCTGTGAAATGCGAAGGAAACAATGCGTCAATGAGATCGGCATCCACATCCGGATCTTGCAGCTGCTCGATCGCAGGTTGAATATGCGCTTTCGACGGTTTAATCATCCAATACTCATAAACCAGCTCCATCACTTCCGGACGAACAGGTTGCGAGTATCCAGATGCACGCAGCTTCAAGATTGTGGGACTCGTAATGCGCGCCCCTAAGCCCCTCAGCTGCTCCAACCAGCCGTTAAAGCCATCATCAACCAGAACGACAGGACCGTAAACAGTCCCTCCAGAGTGGATATCCAAATAGAGCAAATACGGCAAATCATTTACGACACCCTTAAAATCATCGCTCGTCATCTCATACTCAAGTGTGCGAATCATGGGAGTAATAACCCTATCCCGCTCCAGTATGAAACGCTGACGAGCTTGATCTGCAGTAACGGCAACATCAACAATATCGCCCTTCTCCAAAAGACAATAATAATACATCCTAATCACCCTTCGTTTAATACTAAGTAACTTTCGGGAGACCGCTTGTAGACGTGAGGTCCCTCGGAGTCCAATACAAACACGGTATCCCACTCTTTCATTTCAAACACCTTATCGGCTGCATCCACCGGACTTCTTGCGTATACTTCTACAAATTCAGGCCCGCAGCAAACACGGAAATGGTGAAATTCTTTCGCTTCTTCATAGCGCTCCTCAAGTTCATCCAATATTTGAGCAACCGAAGTACCGACATCCCAATTCAGATACCGCTCTTCAAGCTCGAATTCGAAATCCGAACTAATCAAGAAGCACCCCTTCATGAGAAGAAGAATCTGATATCGAGACATATGCCCCCAATCAGCATCGGTAATACGATCTGCCGGCTGAACCATCTTGTAGCAAGCAGGGCAATCGATTACATGCCTTTTGCCTGGCACAACAGTAATTTCCCCGCAAGAACATCTATAAAAACCATTGTGCATCCTTATAACCCCCAACGATTAGTAATGCTTTTAGGCAAGCATCATTGCCCTACAATTCAGTAGCTAAGGATCGAGCCAGATTACGATCGAAAGTTTCATACAGCAGGCGGAGGGAAGTTGGTTTAATGAGTCTCTCCCCTTTTGCGATTTCTTCGCGCAACGAATACTCCCGCACGTTGGATACCGAAAACAAAATCGGTTCTCCGTCATACGGAGCTCCCAGGATCTCAGCAAGGTAAACCCTGTAAATTGGCCGACGAACCTCTACAAAATCATCGGCCTTCGTAGACCCACAAACAGGGCATTCAAGCCTTGCATGTTCAAATTGCGTAAAGTCGCGTCCACAGCTGCACTTCAACTTTCTTTCTCGATCGGCAACAACATCTTTCACAGCAGTTGTATCCCACATGGGAAAATCACTCCTTATTTTCTAATGGCAAAACGTAATCCTTGAGGATGCTCTGGGATGCCTGATGCGCTTCTGCGATTTCATCCGGAAATAAATGCTTACCTGTGCGCAGACGGAACAACACATTTTCAATGGTCTGCACCTTATCCTTTAATTGCTCTAACTCCACGTCTCTCACCTCTTTGAAAAATAAAAGGGGGACCTTGCGAGAAGGTCCCTTCTGAAAACTAATCCAGCACCGTATGACCAACGAGCTCCAGACCTGTTTCCAGGTAAACGAACTCTCGAGCAATTCGGAATTGCTCGGCCATAAAGGTTGTGCTTTGTGAGAAAATCGGCAGCGTGAGCGGCATCCACTTTGACGCAGAACTCTTAAGTGCGCAAAGCATCCCCCGCTTCTCCTTGTACTCCGCCAGCGCAGCCGTAACATGCAGGAAGCCACAGTCCAACCCGAAATCATCATTGATTGTGGTTTTCCCGTTTTCATCTGTACGCACGCGCGAAGCAAACTTTTTGGAAAGCTGCGTCTTTATCGCCTCGGCATTCTTATCGACCACCGACTGAATGCGAGCATCGAATGCATTTATCCAGGACTCCAACGCTTCAACATCATCCACGGAACGAGATTTCAATACAATCTCGATCTCAGCAGAGATGCGCGTGTGCTCAAACCCCTTCATTAGCGCAGATGCCTCGCTGTCGGTGATGTCCTCATCGATATACACGCTATTCCATCCCGCTTCCACCAATTTATTGCTAAAGTGCGGAAGAGGCATGCCCAGCATGTTCGTACCGCCATTTGTATTAGGCGACATGCGGTAGAGATCCGGACAATCGTAGTTGTACCACTCCCGCACGAAAGCCGGCGACAGATCGAGACTGGTTACGTCATCAAAACTGTAACAAGCGCCGATTGATCGCTCATCGATGAGCACGTCTTGGTACCGAATTTCGTTGTGGCAGAGGAAATCCTCGATATACCCCAGCGACACCACCAACGGGAATTCCTGGCTATCCTTCGACCGATTTTGCCGAACCTGCGTTTTATGATCACGGTCATAGCGGTAGGATGTTAAGCTCCACCCCAACTTGACCATGACCTTCTTGCCGGTCCAATAATACAGCAAGCGGACAGGCTCTTCGGCCAATTTGCGATCGATGAACGCCAGCACGTTGGATTCCGTCTCCTTCACCAATTCAAAAAGCTCCTCTTTCCGCTTCACTTCCGCATCCAAGATGGCATGACGCATTTGCTCGAACTTGCCGCAGCATGCCTTCTTTTGCATCTCCGCTTCGGCTGGAGACATCGTTGCGGTAGCGATCCGGCACATCGTTTCGCCCAGGCGCTGAATCTCCCCCTGCAAGCCATCGAAGAGATTCTTCTGCTGGATCGATGCATTGACTTTTGCGAACAATTCGGGGAATTCAGCTTCCACTCGCATCATGATCGCTTGGACGTTCTCCCCCCACTTAAGCTTGCGGTGGGGAATCGTCTTTGCCATTTCGATCACATGCGTGGCCGACGACACAATCAGTCGATTCAATTCAGCCACCGTCCCATGCTCCAGCAAATACGTGACACGAGCATTGTGGAAGATCCCGAGACCTTTGAGCAAACCTTCATGATTCAGCGTAAGCCGGAAGAGATTAAACGGATACATGAGAGATACCGCAACGAAAATCTGCATGTACTCCCCCGTATCAGCTTCCATCTCCGCAAATACATTGCTGTTGTCGTGCAGCTGGTCACGAATGTAGTCCGGAATCAGGTTGCTGAAATCGAAATCGATGATCCCCTGGTACGCTTTGATTTCCGACAAGATTTGGTCGTCGGTAAGCCCCATCATTAACTGATAACTCATGGCAATAGCCTCCTTTGGAATAAAAAAGGGAACTCCCTAAGAGAGAGCCCCCATCTTTGAAAATAATCAAACAGCAACTTCGGACTGTTCTAATACCTTTTCAATGAACACATATCGCAGATCACGACACTGTTCATCAAGCCAAGAATAACGGTGATGTGTGGTAGGAATGACCTCGCGCAGTTGTCGAAGGAGCTTCAGTGTAGTACCGATGCTCATGCCATCAATGTGACGATAGCGAACTTCTTCAAACGACACATTCCCACCTCCGACTTGGCAGAGGTATGCTTTACGGAGCGGCTCGAAATAGAACTTTCCGAGCTCATCCAGAAAAATGAAAGAGAAATTACCGGATATTAACCAGTGGCGACAAGATTTTATCGCGGTTGCTGCCTGCATCAAAGATTGTGCATCTATGACACGTGGAGGAAGTTCAGCTTGTGCGAACTCCTCCGACAACATCAGGATCTCATCTTGCAAAAATTCCACCAACGCCTCCAGCAGCCCCTCATCGTACTGCTGATTATCCAGCTGGTAAACGATGCGTCTGAGAAAGGCAACCAGGTATCCGAGGGAAACTTCGTTATCCTTTTCCTCGTAATGCGGCGGTTCGCTAATATCGACAATGTGATGCGGATAGAGTGTGGTGAAGGCCCTGATATTCGCCTGCCGCACTTTTTCCGCCCACTCAACAAGATCAGCGAACGTTACGCTGCCTACCGGCTTTCCGAGTTTCTCGTAAAACCATGTCGGCATCTCATGTTTCTTTTGATAACCGAACACTCTCTGCGCCAACGATGCAAAGATGTTCTCCGTTAATAACAGGGTACTCATAACCCTCCTCCTTCAAAATGAAAATAAAAAAAGAACCAGTGAAAGGCTCCTTAGACTAATTCCTTTATGGCAGAATGTCTTACCGCGTCCAAAATGGTTTTCCACCAATCCGGCAACGTAGAACGTTCTGTTGGAGTAAATACTTGGTCGATCATTCGCAGTCCCTTTAGGATCTGCAAATACGTCAACTCATTGCTTGGCTCACCACGAAAAGCGAATTCCTTCTCTGCGGTGAACAAGCATCCTTTACGCTCCTCTAGCGATCTCCAAAAGGCTAAGCGTGCGGCTTGGAACACTTCCGCAACCCCTTCTCGATCCCCCATGCCCATACAGAGAACTAAGATATCAAGATCCCCTGCAAAGCAAAACTCGTTATACAACCGCTCGAAGGTTTCGTTGGTAAGAGTCGGACGAAAGCTTTTATACTCCTCCTGAGCCTCTACCAACTCGTCTTCCAGTACCACAACGATCTGCTCAAGCAAATCATGCGGCAAACTGGAGCACTGGCAAGTGCTGTAGATGAGTTGGATGCAATTGGGCAGGAGAGAAGATGTGCTCTTATCCCACTTCGCCAAATCATACGTCAGCACTTTTTGCACCGTGTTGCGGTGATATAAGTGCCGATTCCGATTGTAAAACTGAGCGAAATGCCCCTTCCGAAACCGCTCTACAAACACCTTGATGAACGCCCAGAGCTCGTGTTCAGGATCGAGCCCCTCTTGTTCAGCGCCATGACGTAGTAACTGCTTAACCTTTTCGCTGTTGTGCCAATAGAGGGAACAAGCCGTCTGTTGGAACACCTCGTCTTCAAGTAACCCCGATGCGGTGAACACGCTCATGCCTACACCCCCTGCGCAACACGTACAGGAAGCATGAAAGCTGTCTTATGCAGCTCGTCATTGCCACCGACAGGTTGAAGCGAAAGCACTTCCAGCGGAGACTTAAAACGAATCGTCGTTTTCTCGTAATCCGTGAAGCATTTCAGCGCACTTATCATCTTGGAAGCATCAAGCCCCAATCTGATTTCCCCGCTGCTGTCGCTCAGTTCTACCGCTTCTTCCGACTTTCCAATCGCAGAAGAAACGTTAACGAGCAGAACGCCGTTTTTGAGCGAAACAATAGCTGGGTTTGTGGATGCGCCTTTTGCGCTTTGGTACAACAATGTGCGAGAGAGCATCTCAATCATTTCCTTCGTATCCACGACAGCATTAGCGGCAAATTCCTCGAATGTCATCTTCGACAGGTCGGGATACTTTGCATCCAGGAAGCTGCAGATCAAAGACTTGCCATCGCCGTTAATCGTCAGAGACGATTCGCCAACCACGACCGCGATCTTCGTGTCCTTCTTGTCAAACGTGGAGCAAATACGGTTGACCGTATCCTTTACGATGGTGATGTCCACATTTTCGGCAGCACCTTGCAGCAGCTCTCTGTACCCTTGCGTTCTGTCGCACGATTCGATGAGCAAGCCCTTTGGTGTGCCCATAATATGAACACCCTGTAGAGCACCGCTATTTTTCGGATCGACGAAAGTGATCGCATTTTTGAGCGCCGCACAAAACTCCTTTGACGATATGACAAAAGGTTTTGCTTGCTCGGGTTTTGGCTGCGGGAATTGCTCTGTCGCCGTCAATACCAGCTCGTAAGAGGAACGACCAGACTGAATGTTCAATCGATCGTTGGAGAATTCCAGCTTAAGCGATTGCTTGGCCGGCAACTTTGCGACAAGATCCGCAAAAGCCTTCGGCAACATCGTCTCCAGCTCTCCGGTAGCTTCGATAACCGACGACTGACCTTCCTCGGTGGCAATACCCTGAGCAATGGTGTGGGTACCGTCATTTGCAATCAAGAACAGCGCATTCCCAGGTACTTTGACCATGCCCTCCGCAGTCCGTTTAGGCACTTCTTTCTTGATCTGAAAGAAGATGTTCTGCAACACGGGAACATTGTCAGTCTTGGCCGTAAAATCCGCTGCCGTTTCAATCATTTTCAAAAACCGGTCACGATCTACAATAGTGACCTCCACATTCTTTTGCTCTACTGCCGGCTGACTTGCAATAAGATTATCGATTTGCATACTTGTCGCTCGTATAAAACGAGCACACCTCCTTAAAATGAAATACCATCGTTTCGATGGGGCAGACTAAAAATTCGATATCGCCAGTATCGAATTGGGGTTGAAAAACACAAAAAAAGCCCCAGTCAGCCAGTAATCTTTCTAAGAGCGCACAAAAAGAATGCACTCTTGGAAAAATACCGCCAACTAGGGCTTCGTTCTTGAAGAAAATTTGTGTTAATCAACTGTAATCTACTATACCATATTTTTCATTTAGGGTTCAATCAGTAAACCCGCTCCGCTATGAAAATGCTTAAATTTTCTAGTGCATATGTTAGAATGGCAGTATACAGTAAAGGGGGATCGCAATGGGAGAAGATATAAAGGTTATTAGCTTTGAAAAGTATCAAGCGAAAAAGAAGCTGGAGCGGGAAGTCCGCTTAAATATAAAGCAATATGAGGAAAAACCAGAAGATGAACTCGTCCGGATGCACGACCACGCTAAGCGTCTGCAGATGATTTGGGAAAAAGCGTACCACATCGGACAGATCGGATTTATCGTGCTGTTAGGTACGCTTTTAGTGCTAATCGCCTTAGGCTTCACACAACTCCAACTCGTAATACCGATGCTCATCTTAAGCATCGGCTTCCTCTCCTGTGCGTTCGTGTCCATACCGAACAAAAGGAAGCATCGTCTAGCCGCAGCGCACGCTCAACTGGAATTAACTGCCCGCCGGGGAATCGTGTAACCCTTCCCGCTTCCCTAAAAGGAAAAGCCCAACCGCCAAGAGGAAGGCGTCTCCTAACAGGATACGCCTAGCCAATGACTGGTCGGGCAAGGGAAGGTTCCCCTGTTTCCCCAATGGTCCCCTCTAACCGGTAACAGATACCCCAAAGGGATGGCTTCACCGCTTGTGTTACCTGGAGCGGGAATCGCACCCCTGAAGCGGGATGCGTAACCCCTCATGGAATCTGCTTCCCATTGAAGCGGGAGCCGGAGCGGGACTCTACGCTAGAATCTGCCGCACGACTTGTGGGAATACCTCGTCGATCTCCACCCCAAAGTAATGACACACCTCCAGGGCGTTGAATAGCTGCGGCTGACTGCCTTCAAACAGCCAGCGTTCAACCGCACGTTGCGAACATCCAACGTATTCGGCTAGTTGCATCGTGGTGCACTGATGCTTCACCATCAGATCATACAACAACTTATTCGTAATTTCATTGTTCTTCAGCTTGCGAATAATCACACCTTTTGAGCAATCGGAACACTTAAATGCATGGGATATATTAATCCAATCAATGGGATGCTTTCCGCATTCCAGACATAACCCCTGCTCGAGACGCTTCTGCTCTCGTTGGACCTTCGCAAATTCCCTCTTTTCCCTGCAGTCTGCACAAACATAAGTTTCACTTTGTGCGATCCCGCAATCAGCACAATAGCCTCGTCTACGTCTGACTCGTCGTAGAACCCGCATGTGAGTGGCTGCGTAGTCACTCAAGGACGAAACCCTCCTTTCACTGATTGCCCAAAATAAACTCCCGATTATCCCATAACAGGGACAATAGATTTGATCGCGAACCTTGAATGGTGAAATGAGGCACATTGTACTTCTTGGCTTCCTCTATAGCGCCCCATGTCGCTTTATGGGAGTTTGCAGTGAGCAACAAAAATAATGCGTTGGCTTTCTTGATATCCGAAAAGACTCGTTGGGGATGATGGCCACTATTATGAATAAGCTCTGCCCCCGTCATTTCAACGGTGGAAGCAAACCACTTTTCCAAGCCGCCAACAATTACGATTTTACAGCCTGTCAGAAATTTTTCAATGACTTCCGTCGGCTTTGCAGTTTTTCGTTGGGAAGCCTCCTGTGCATGTTTCTTTTGTAAATCATCGATGCCATTAGTGGATTCATTGCGGTACATGCGAGCAATGCGTGCATACTGATACCCTTCCATCACATTAAACAGGCAGGGCTCTCCATCCCGCACGGTCAAGTAATCTACATCCTTTTGATGCAGCTTATACGAGTTGTTTGTATTCACGTCCACGCAGTAAAATTCGTGGTAATCGCCTAGACGTACAAAACCGAGCAGCTGCTGTACCGGAGAACTGGAATCATCGCCCTGCATAATCAGCGAGACATGGTGCCCTCCACCCTCTTTAGCAGCATAGGAAACAATTGCCTCATGCTCGACACCAACAGCTTGTACAACCGATTCTGTGATAAAAACGGTAGTATCGTCCCCAAACTCAATAACGCCACCATGCGGCCGGCGCACGAATTTACCGATCCTACCCTCTTCCAATGATGCCACTTCTAGCGGTTCTCCTGTAGCTGGAGAATCATTCGATTCGCTCTGGACTGTAACCTCTGATGCAGGTTCTATTTCAACTGCTGTCTCTACTGCCGACTTACTGCTATATTGCTCGATTGCCTTCATCAAACTTAAGCACTCCTGCAACTGAGCACATACGTCCGTAAACGCATCGCCAGCCGAACCCGTTCCCCTGGTCATGAGCGCTCGGGCATCGGCTCGTAACAAAGCCTCAACTTGTCGCAAGAGATAATTGCGTTCGCGAGTGGCAAGCAATTGTTTTTGCAAGTTAAGGATCTCATTATCCTTCTCACGCAGTTTATCATCGATTTCCCACTCTAAATCCCGACTTCGGGTTTCCACTTGGCGAATCTTAATCTCGGCTTCATTGGCACGAAGATATTCCTTGCGAATTTTCGCCTCGAGCTCGGCCGATTGTTGTTTCAGAACTTCATTTTGCTCACGGATTTCTTTGTTTTGTTTCTGGAACTGCGCTGAGCTTTTGGTTAACTCCTTCACTTGGGACTGCAGTTTATCATTGACTTCCTGCAGCTGGATGCGCTTGGAGCGTTCCTTTTGAACAAGGTCGCTGTTTCGCTCTTGTTTCGGAGCAATACTCTCCACTTCTGAGACGGGCATAGCCATCAATTCTTCGTAGAGATCCCTGATTCGTTCCTCGAGGATTTCGTCATAGTTAGGATGGAACTTTAGCGCGAAGTAAAAATGCCAATTCCCATAGGATGCACGAATAATGGATTCTCTCTCAATAAGCAAATTGGGATTCGTCTCATCCAGCAAAAATTCCTCTAATATTTCGTACAGAGATAACAATAGAGCGAAGTAAAACGAAAATATAGCATTTTTCGTCTTCGATCTGGCACGAATTAAAAGGACAATCTGATCGTTGCTTTTGACTTTCGTAGTAAGCCCTATTCGCTGTAAGAATGCGCTCCGTTTACTTGCCGACATTTCTGATAATAAACCCAACAAAACTGCACCCTCTGGTATTCCTTCTGATACTCTCGCCATAATAATCGTTCGAAATCGTAGCGCCATCTGGCCAGAATCAAAAGAATCAAAAAAACTCTCTACCTCCACTGCCTCTTTCAAAACAATCACTCCCTTAAAATAAAATGGAAAAAGTGAATCTCTTCTAAAGACAAAAAGCCCTAGGGACGGAATCATAAAGAAAAATGGGCAGAGCCCACCCCCTCTAAGCAATACCGCCGCTAGGGCTTCAATCTTGAAAAAAAATCCACTTCTATTTCTACTATAGCGCACAGGAATAGAGAAAAACAACCATAACGTGCTTGAGATTCTAGGAAAATTATTGTATGTCCGATGTGGGACAAGTATAATAGAATCATAGAGAATGTCCGATGTGGGACATAATCAGAAAGAAAGGGGCTAACTAACATTGAGCCAGGAACAGCATGATTACCCTGTACTAGAGTATGTGATAACCGTTTCGGAGTTTGTAAAAATGGTGGAGCAGTCCACCTCACATACGATCTCCACTCGTCACGCCCGTAGACTATGTGAGCAAAATATCCTGTTACACCGCCAAACGGACAAAGACATTATACTCATTGATAAACGATCTGCAGAGGCATATATCACCGCCAAGGTAAGAGGAGGACAAGCACTATGATACGTAAAGGCTGGATGCTCGTTATTTCCATCGCTATGCTATTAAGCGCATGCGGTAATCTCGAAGTCGCGCAACCCAACGCTTCACCATCTCAGGCTCCCCAAACGTCATCGCAAGCGCCCGTAAGCGTGCTGGAAATTGTAGAGGAAGCGATTGGCAACAAACAACCGCCCAAAACCTCTGCCCCCACCTCAGACAAGCAACCAGAGCCATCCCCTACTCCCGCTCCATCGAAAGAAAATAGCGATGCAGCAAGCGTGGATCGCAATACCGGCACACTAGAAGTACACTTCATCGATGTTGGACAAGGGGATTCGCAGCTGGTGATTTACTACCCGTCAGACCTGGCAAAGAAGAAAACCATGCTTATTGACGCAGGCGACAACGACGACGAAAAATCAGTGGTGAATTATCTCAAGAAACAAAAAATCGATACCGTAGACATTCTCATTGGCACACATCCGCATAGCGATCACATCGGGGGCCTGGATGCAGTCATTAATGCTTTTGATATCGGGAAAGTCTATATGCCGGCTGTCGCACATAACACCAAAACCTTCGAGGACGTGCTCGATGCCGTTGCCAATAAAGGTATGAAGATAACGACCGCAAAATCAGGTGTTGAACTGGATCTGCACGAACATTTAACCGCAACAATGCTTGCACCCGTCAATGATTATGAGGATTTGAACAATATGAGCGCTGTCGTACACTTGGCTTTTGGCGACACCTCCTTCCTCTTTACTGGTGATGCGGAAGAAGAAAGTGAAAGAGATATGCTGAACAATAAACTGCTTAAACATGCCGATGTTTTGGCAGCTGGACACCATGGGTCCAATACATCGAGTTCACAAAAGTTCCTCGACGTGGTAAAGCCGGAATACGTGGTTATTCAATCTGGTAAAGATAACTCCTACGGCCACCCTCACCGCGAGCCGCTACAGCGATTCGAAAAGCGTGGAGCAACCGTATACCGTAATGATCTGTCAGGTCACATCATTGCGAAGTCCGACGGCAGCACAATCGAATTCCGGACCACTACTGCTACAAATTCGAAGAATACACCAGAAGCCGCCCAGAATACTGAGCCAGCACAACAAGATAAGGGCATTACTTCCCTGGCGGTTAATGCAAGTATAGATAAGCCTGAGCCATCCCAAAACGAGACGGTCACTGTCACTGTCACCCTTATAGATCAGAACAACAACCCTGTACCGGACGCACAAATTAAGCTGGTTGCTAAATACAAATCGAAAGATACCGAGTATACGGCAACAACTGATGCAAAGGGTCTCGCCTCCATCCCCTTCCGGATAGGCAGAGCAGCTATCGGGTATGAGGTGAAGGTCAATATTACAGCCACCAAAGACAACATCACTGGAAAAACAAGCACTTCATTTACACCAAAATGATCTGCAGACCATATTAATCAACCAGAGGAGGACGTTATGAAAGGAATTGTCGATCGCATTGAAGAGAATGTAGTGGTTATTGAAGTCGGCGGCAGCACGCAGGACGTCGATCGGTCCCTCGTCTCTCAAGATGTTAGAGAGGGATCTGTTGTCCAATTTGACGGGAAACAATGGATATTGCTTGAAGAAGAAACGCATGAACGCAGCAAGCGGATACAAGAGAAAATGAGGAACCTCTTTGAATGATGAAAATTGACTCACGATCTAAGATTCAGCTGTACAGGAAAGGAAGGTGAACTGAATTGGAAACGTATGAAATTATATTTGTGACTAGTCTATCATTCCTGGTATTAAGCATAGTCGGAAAAGTTTATTGTTCATTCTCAATCAAAAGCATCGAAAATTATACAGCGAGTGAAATCTCCGTAAGTAGAACAACCACGATAAAAAGAAGCAAACACAATATGTTGTCTGGGTTGCAGCTGATCTCTGACATTGGAATCATCTTTTTCAAGGCGCTAACGCTGTTAATGTTCTTGATGTATGTCCTAATTACAAGTATTAACTCGAACGGTTCATAAGGAGGCACATGCAATGAACTTGCAGTATAAAGGGCAAAACGCTCGCGGTCGCATTGTCTGGATTGATGCGGATTATTACGATCAGTCCAGGCCGCATGAAGGATTTGAAATGGAAGAATGGCAGACCCCGAGTTATCGAGAGTTAGTTGAGACTGCCGAAAGATGTATAGGGAGGAAACTCACGAAGGAAGAAGCCCGTACAATGAACTGGTTATCTAGTGGCGATAAGTCCACATGTAGCAACATAACAAGATTCATCAAAGAAGCATTTGAAAAAGGACAAGTCGAAAAACAATCTTCCATTGACTCTGATGTTGATTCTGATGATGATTTTAATGAAACTGAACATCTATCAAGAAAGTTTGAGCGATTTAAGAAAATGGCGGAGGGACTTAAAGCCTCAAAAGATGTATGAAGTCATTTTAACAGATAAGTCGTTTTGTCCTATCTGTAACAATCCTCTTCACTTACTGCAAGGTAGGAATCATGATAAATAATAGGGGGCAATCAAATGACGCAGGAGGCTTTCCATCTTAGCTTTAACACGCATACGGTATATGTAACACTTGATGATGGAATCTATAAGATTAATAGAGATGATTTGTCGAGAGAGTCGGTTCAGCATCTTCCTGAACCTAGTAAAGAGAAACCAATTATTGTACTGCACAAATCGCAATTTGATATGGCGAAGAGCTATTTAATGTCAATCGACAACCCGTTAAGAATGGATCTTGAATCGGCTGAATTATACCGTATCATTGGCTTTCTAAATAACGAGGAATATGAAAGCTATAAAGTGGCAGTTGAGTCTCATCCATTCAATGGACGCACACAGCTTGTGTAATAAAACGGCTTGGAACAGCCCCAGAATCGTCCTAAAACATTTCAAGGTGTTTTGGTACTCATGAGACCGTTAGAAGCGCAAATTGGGGCATTTACGGCGTCTCGATGCACTATAAAAGATATACAGATTGGTCATGGTGTATATTAGCTGTGAAAAACGCCCCCTCCCGCTTCCGTCCCGCTCCCCCTCTCCTAGTCCCGCTCCAGCAGCTTAAGAAGGATACCGCTCCCTCATGGGAACAGGCTACACCCTCCCCTCGCGCGGATAGAGGGATACGATTCACCATCCAGGAAACGCGCTAGGGTGCCCAGCAGACGTTTCCCCTGAAGGAAGCGGGGAAGGATTCGAAACCCTACAAGGAAACGCCAGAGAGCCACCTAAACCATCAGCCGGCGCATTGCGTAAGCCGGAGCGGGATAGTGTGGCCCTCTTCTAATCTGCTATCCTGCAGCGGATAACTTTTTGTGTCGCTATTAGTGTTTAAGTATCCTCTTGGTATCCTTATAACGCTCTCGAAGATCTTCTACATCCAAACCAAGACCTAATGATCTAGCCACAGATATAATTAAACCCCAGCCCAACGAATGTGGTGCGCCATTGATGTAAGTTACGAATGGAGTGGCACGAATACGTTCGGCGGTGATGTCCAACCCTTCGGAAGAAAACCTGTAATTAAATATCGTCGGAAGCCCGCTGTCCAAGTCAAATCCAGCGAAAACAGGAGCGAATTGCCCTCCATCTAATGGTCGCCGGATAGCAATATCAAATGGTTTACCATCAATTTCAATCCAAGAATGATCAAAACATTGACCGTTCGGACGTCGAACCTCGCCAATACAAAGTTCCGACGTAATACCTTGTTCGTTCATCAACACGTACATAACGGACGATAATAGATGGCAAGCACCTTTTGTATCGTTGTTGGTAAAATCATCGTTAAGGAGAAAGAAAGTTTTACGAATAACCTCTTCTTTCGGGTGAGCAAAATTTATTTCTTCTGCGACTTCGATCCACTCTCTCCCCCTTGCGTTCAAGTGACACTTCTTGTACTTTAATCCACTCCCACAGGGGCAGGGGTCATTTCTTCCTGGTATAGACATTATCCTGTCTCCTCTCTATTCTTTTTTTGTAAAATCTGCACACAGCACTTCTCCCTTGCTCTAGAACGGATTACAGCTTTTGATAATACACCACTGTATAGAGACCATCGGGGATGATGACCTCTTTGAACAGTTTCTTAAGCTCTGGATCGCTTTGATACATCTTGCTGAAGTAGGCATACGTAGACTTCTCCGCAAACCAACTTATACGACGGAGCAGCTGGAGTTGAAATTGGTTCAACATCGTCAGAAGCCCTTGGTTCTTATGGATATAACCATCAACAATGACGATTCCCCCAGGCTTCAATAAATCGTAATAGGTGGACATGATCTCCTGCACATTCACTTTCTTCTTACTCGAATTGGCCTTGTGCCACAATATCCCCTTATTATCAAAGATGACATCCGCTTGAAATGGGTATGTCTTCTTCAGATCGGCTGCCTCGATCCCAGACGTGTATCGGTATTCGACGCCATCCTCGGAGTAATCTTCAATGTGACTGGGGAGTTCAGTCATATCACTTGCATACATGTGAACTTGTCTCTCAAGCGCAGACGCAGTTCGCCGCGCCAGGATATCCTCGATAACACCACTATTAGCAGATGGACCAATGATGACAATAGGATCAGTCCGGTCATCCTTACACGCTTGAATAGCCTCTATTGCACGAGTGACAAAGCGCTCTGTCCACCCTATTTCCTTGCGAAACGCATTTGTAGCTCGACTCCAATTGCGTAGCCGGCCATACTTCTCGTATTGCAAACCAATCAGATCCGGACGCTTGTTGTGTGATACAGTAAATGCCACGTAATAAAAGCTGAACAGCACGGAATAAAAAGTTGCAATACCCATTAAGACATAGGCGACTGATTCAATCGATGAAATGGGTGATCCGGAAAATAAAATCCATAATCCAGTCGGGATGAACACCAGCACTGATACTAAAAATGCCACTATGGAGATGACAGTAATAAGGGCAACCAGCGCATAAAATCCCGCTGCCACTTTCCTAAATCGCGCATTGTCCAGTGAACCTTTAAGGTAGTATACAAGCACTGGAACACCTAATAGTGCACCTACGGATGCAAGCACCACCACTGCAGCAACTGACCCAAGAGCTACCAATAAATAAATCAAACTGTGCCCCCCATTCATCTTCGTGTATTTGGCCGTATATCCGCTACAACTCCTTCTACCCTTCCCGCTCCCGCTCCGACAGGAAGAGGTTACGCGTATCCATAAAGGGATTGGGTACCCGCTTCCACCGGCGATCGAGGGTACGTTTCCCGTTCAGGAACCCGCTCCCCCAGATGGTAGACGTCTCCCTACAGGCAACCCAAAAGGGAGCGCTCCCCTATGGGAAACTTATGGCGGAGCGGGATCGGAACCCCATGCCCCAGAAACGGGATACGCCACCCATAGGAATAGCGATACCGAAGCGGGACAGCGCCACCAAATAAGTAACCCAGACGGAAACGCTCCCTCTCTGTGCTAAATCGGAGCGGGAATGCATTCAATTAGCGCATCTGCAGCTCCTTTTAACTGGAGCGGGACGTATGGCATGCAATTTCAAATCCTGAATCTGATGTGAGTACATGACCAGCTCCTAACCCACATCCTCTTCCTTAGTAAGAGACGATGGATACGCATACGCATTCAGATTTAACTTCCCTCGAACAACATTGCCGATCTCATCGATGCAAACATATTCCCTGGTCCAAACATGCTTATACGCGTACTGATTACTAGACCTATGCATGAACATATAGTTATCAATTACGTCGTCTCGATTGAACGTTGGATTTTTGATGAACTCAAGCGTGAGTGAAATCAAGAGAGGATCAAAAAACCTCTCATTAAGCTGTCTTAATTGATCATCCAACAGCATCCCTCCTGCCTTCGTGCCAAAAGTTATACTGTACCTTCATCAAGCTCTGCATCGTACTCATCATTGTCCCTGAATAAATCTTTGATTCGCTCGACAAATCCGTTGCGTTTGCGGGATCGGAGTTTCCGGAAGACCTCACTCCCTAGCAGCTCACCCAAGATGTTATCCATCTCCTCTCGCAAGCCAACCAGATCCTCTTCTTTCAAATAGCCGCTCCCCCATACGGTTTCACCATCTGCAAACGTTTCGGCTATTCCTGGCAGCAGCGGAACGTGGAACACTCGCTTATTTTCAAAGTATTGTTCCACGTGAAGCCTGTTGGCTCGTTGAGAGCGAAGCGTACTCTTGTTCATCACGATAATCGTCTTGTCGGCGTATTTTGCGAGCCACTTTTCGTAATTGTTGCGACTTCGCGAAAGGCGTAATGGGTCGTAATTGGACACCAGTAAGATGGCATCAGCGCTTTTGAGCATGATCTGCTCTACAGATTGGTCGAAGTGATGGCTCACGTCGCAAAAGAGTAGCGATACATGCTTACTGTAGGCTAAAAGCTCCGCCGTCTCTGACTCTGACCAGTCACTTAGGTCGTCGTTTGGATGACGGACGATATACTGCACGCCTTCAATGCGAAGCACTTCTGACCATGCTGGCACCGCATCGTCTTTCATCAGCGTTCTGTGCCAGCTCTCCCACTTGCCCTTGTATTTTTTCTCGATGTCGTCCGTAACATTGAGCAAATCAAGCCACACGGGGGCTGGACTGGCGGCTTCACACACTCCAACATCCACATCCAGCGTAGCAGCTACCTCCGCTAGCATGCGCGTGAACGTGGTTGAACCCGCCCCCTCGTATAACGAAACGACTGCAATCGTTCGCGGCGGGATCTTAACCTGCTCATAGACCACTTCCCGAACGGTTTTAGTTACAATTTCCTTTTCCACACGATGGCTACTTGCCTGTGGCACAAGTGGTTGTTTTAAGATTTCCTCTGGTTCGATCTTTAAGCGAGTCTTGCGTTTGCGTAAGTCCTCCGTTACTGCATCTTCCTTCGAGCGGAACCTCTCCACATTCTCCAGTTTCGGTGACTGGCGCAGCTGGCTGGCCCACCCTTGGGGGAATGAATTCCCTAGAAAAATATCAGTGACGCCGCTATAAGCAAGCTTGCTTAAGAAAATGTCATTAGGATCTCGGTCACATACGAAAACAAAGCGAAAGTACAGATCGATGCGCTGTAATTCTTCGAGTATCGACAGCCACTCATCTTCATCGTTGGCATCACCAAGCAACATATCACTAGCAATAACCATTGTCGCCTGGTGATCCATTACGCGTGGGACGATATTTCTGCGCATATGAGCGATAGAAACAACAGCGCCGATTGCTTCATCCGCCAGCTGCTTCTTAATCGCGTTATTCCATTCATCGTGACCGAGAGCCAGTATAATTCGATGTTCCATACTATCGCCTCGTATTCCGACTACTTTGATCAAGTATAGTGAATATTAATGTTTGACCAGAATCGTTTTGTGTTATATTAAAAAGCGGTGGCGAGAATAGGATCTCGCCACTTGTGGTGCAGAAGGGGTTAGAACAAGTCCATCTGCAGAGGTTTCAACCTGACTTCTCCACGTCTGCCGATCTTCTGGGCAAAGAAGAAGGCAGCGTTGGGGAAGTCCTCCATAGATTCGTCACAGACGAATGCTTGCAGGAGTGAATCCGGAAGATGGTCGATTGAGCCAACAATCTCCTCGATGGCATGGAAGCTCCCAACACTCCAAACCACCATTGCCGATCCACCCTGTTCTCTTATCAATTCACCAGACTCTCGTATCATATCTTCGTACATTGCGATTTTCGTTTGCATATAGTGAACAGGCTTGCCGGCTTGCGTTAAACGCTCCACATAAAGCGTCAACGGTCCATGAACCGTCCTCACTACAAAAGTGGCAAATGGACGAGGCTTCTCACCTTTCGGCCACTGCGGACAATAACTAGCCTTCTCGATCAAATCGCGGTCTTCAAACCATGCACGCATTTGATTGACTGCACAAACTGCGATGACCAATTTGTTGTTGTTAATAAGCAACCACGGGTCTTGCAAGTCTGCTCCATGCCCCTGAAACTGGAAATATTGAACCGCGGTTAAACCAAGCCACCACAAAGTCTCTTTTGCGCCGGTTTCAGGATCTTCTATGACGAGCGACTCGAACCATCCAATCTTTCGCAAACTGCGAAGACGACTTGCAATCTCATTTTGCTTGCTAAAGCGATCACGGGCTAAATGCCGCACTTGCCGTTCGGACATACAACGGAAATGCATAATAAGACTGGACAAGAATAGTGCACCTTCATCAATAAAACCAATATTGATTAAGCGAAGCGTATCCTCGAACCGATTAGTATTTCGTCCTTCGTAATGAAACATGTTTGAAATCAAGGTAGGGTGATCAAAAAGAGGGATTTGCCCACTTTTTGTCCGCCACACGCCTGGAGGGATTTCAATCATGGGTACCACCTCCAGTGCTGCGTTAAAACGATCCATAACGCCCAGATCCCATCGTTTGGTAGCTTGGATCGATTCGGAAGATTCTTGCCTTGCCTCGCTTATCCTCCTTGTTCAGACGCAAAATTTCAGCATGGACGAGCATCCCTTGCGGCAGACCAAAGCGGTATTCCTCTGCAAGTTGCCGTTGCATATTTGCAAAAATCACAATATTGGAGCTGACGATCTGAATTAAGTAGTTGTTACGTCCCTCGAGCTTCCCTACGACTTTAGCAACGACGTTTTCCCCGACCGTATGCACCTCATCGATTCGGCTCCACTTCTCGTCGAGCGATGCGACAAGCACTTGGCGGCGAGAGCAGTACACTTTAATAGCGAACTCCCAATCCTCATCATCTTCGACAGGCGTGATATCCGTAATCATCACATCGATTTCAGCTCCGATACGAATGACCTCGCTCAGATTACGAATAGGCTGCAGCCCCCACTCCCCAGGGCGAATCATAGCCGGCATACCATCAATGTCAACATACACGACACTTGAATTTGCAGGAGTACCAGTGACGATCGCGCGAGCAATGTCGCCAACCTTGACTTTATTCTGGAACTGGCGGAGCTTGATCGGCAGCGCACGTATACGTGATACTTGTACAATTTCGCTGTTATCGTTAATATCTGTGACCAAAAACGGTACTGGCGTATTCAAGAATCCGCCCAACGATGAAATATTACGAGTGGTAAACTCTTCTTTTCGGCAATACACCGAGACGCCTCTGAAGTTGATTTCGACAACTTCGTACTTCATGTCCTTAGTACGCACCGGTTTAATATTTGTGACATATCCAACCTGCACGTATCCTCGAATGTGAGACTCTTTAAGTAAATCGCGCACAGCATCACTCATGTGATGACCTCCTTATGGTTTTGATAATCACAGCTTGTTTTTCCTTGTGGGGCCCTTCGTTTTGGAATCACCCGCAAAGAACTTTTGAAATAAGGGGTTGTTTTCGTCAATCGAATCAGCTGGCTTTAACATATCGATCTTTCGAGTTTTTCTTCGCTGTGTTATTTCAGAAGCTTTACCCTCGGCTGTATTTTGCGGAGATCCGCTTGCGGACGACTGGCCTTTTGGCGAAGAAGGGGCAACTTTCTCCCGCTCCGTCTGTACCACTACAGGCTCCTGTGGCGCTGGCTGCACCACTACAGGCTCAGGTGTAACTTCTGGAACGGATTCACTCTCTCCCGCTCCGACACGCGATTCAACCACCTCGCTTTGCAATGCTACCTCTTGAGCAGTTTCGGATTTGCTATGTCCCGCTTCCGCTTCAGCAGTAGGTTGCACCGTCTCACTTGATGGACGGACATTGAATAATAGACTGGCGGCACTAATACCTGGAGCCGGCTGTTCCACTTGGGGAACGACTTCCTCTTGCGGCCGCGCCTCCTCGGGAACCACAGGTAACGCAGGTGGCGATTCCACCTCGGTTACACTAGCAGCTGTTTCCGATTGCTGGCTACCGGTAGGCAAGAACCGCTCCGGTTGCTCAACCTTAGGCACTTCCCTAAACTGGGGACCGCCGATATATTCGACTTCCTTGCGAACAACTGGCGATTCATGCTTGGTTTCCGCTGGAGACTCCTCGTTGTGTAGCAACTGCAGATGTTTTTCGTCTTCCTCGATCTGCGTTATACCATCTTTAATCGCCTGTGCCTCATCGATCCAGTCCATGTCAAACTGTTGCGGCGACGAGTTAGCAAAGGAACTCCAGTAATCCATGAACACCTCCAATGCTTGTGGTTTGAGCGCCTTTCTCCACTTATCCGCCTTGCCAGTATCAACAAAGTTCCCCTCCGCCTTGATAGCACGTTGCGTCGATTTCTCGACTACCATCTTGATGTAGGAGAATCGGAACTCGTTGAACATGATATTGTCCGCTGTGACATTCTCCACTTCTTTGCGCTGCATTTGTTCGGAGTAGCTACGGCCAGGCGCATTCATGGTTTCCGGAGTAATGTTCTCACGCATAACCAGCTCTTCCACGACCGTCATGCCAAACTCCTTACTGAGCAGCTCCCCATCAGCAGAGCCGACACCACCATACACAACCCAGTTACGAATCGTGCCAAGCATACTCTGGGCAAAAGCTTTGCCATACTTGACCTCGAACTGCGCTAATGTCTGACAAGCGACGAATACTGCGAACTTGTACTTCCGTCCCTGGCTCGTAAGCTTCAGGAATGGCGGGTTCATGTAATCGTAGAACTCATCAATCCAAGCGGAGACGAGCGATCTCGTTTTCTCTGAACCCTTACGGCGGAACACTGCATTTTGCACGGAGATGAGGACGAGCTTACCAAATGCGTCACTCATCGTTTGCCCTAGTTCACCGTTTGCGGTATTGCAAAGTAAGATACCACCATGACTCATCAATTTGTCCAAGTTAACGGCATTGGGCTTCGTTAGCACCCGTGCCAGATACGGATTCATGATAATGTCAGATAGCAAGTTACGCGTTTGCCGCGTAAACTCAAACTGCTTGTCCTGCACGACCTGCTTTCCTTTATGCGGTCCGTCGGGATACTTCTGAATCACACCCGTTTGACGATCCTTCATAATCATCAAGCCGTCATTCCAAAACCAGCGCACCGTTCTAGCTGCTAAATTCCAATAGATGCGTTTGTCTTGCGGCAGCTGCGCAATCTGCTCTGGCGAAGGAAGCAAAGCTTCCAACTCTTCCACCATATCCGCTACATAACGCGGGTCTTGATACATGGCATCGAGATCCAGTATGTCGCAATTGTTTTTCTTGAGAATTTTCAGCAAGTAGATGTACTGCTTCAGTACGACACGACAGCTTTGCCTAAAGAATTCGTCTGTAGTCTCGCTGATACCATCAAGGACGAGCGAGATCATTTCGGCAACTTGCTCCGTCGGACCGATAAAAGCGTTGAATCCAGGCGTATCCGGATTTGACGGATCAAGATACACAATCAACTCTTCGGGAAAGCCATGTTCCTTAGCAAGTTCATACGCTTGGTCGCATAGATCCTTCGCCGGCTCGATACAAATGATGCCTGTAAGATGTTTTGCCCAAGCTCGCTGGAACTTCTCTGTCCCGATGCCATACTTTTCTGACAATTTCGGAAAGGCGTTGATTGCCCTTTGTAAATGCCCTAAATCTTGTCGCATGCCCACTATGATCTTCATGCTCGTTTTACCCGATCCAGGCGGGCCAATCATTCCCGTACCGAGCTGTCGGCTATCGCCGGTCATAATAACTGGCGTCCGAGTATCAAAATCGGTTGCTAGCGTAATGTCAGGCGATTCGCCTGCGGTTACGTCGCCAAACCGTCCCAAGAAGCGATGCTTGAACTGGTATGTGCGAAACCACTCTTGCACCAGCTCATCAGATTTGTACTCACGATAGAGCTTCATCCAGACGGACACGCATAAAAGCGTAGGCACGATCATGATAAAACTGCCAACCAGTCTTAGATTGCCAACACGCAGCGCACTTCGATAATCCTCTCGCGTAACGAGTCCATCTAACTTCAAGACTGCATCATAGCCAATCGGTTTTAAGTAGCCAGCAGCGTACACGCAAATCATGAGCGATGCGGTACCCCAGACAAACACGAAAACCAATATCCTTCGCAAGACAGTCTTGTTGGTTGCCTTTATCCGTGTGGAGAGCAACCATGCAAACAAAGAAAATAAAAACGTGCCAACCATCAACATCGTTGGTACAGAGAGCGGTGGCTGATAAAAAACCATTAGGTCATTAAAGATATGGTAGTAAGACCGCATTTCTTCATGTGATAAATGACCGACGCCCAGAAATAATGCACCAACCATCCCCATTGCCGATATCAGCAACAAGTAGAGAACCAAAAAAGTGATATTGATGATGAACAAGGGTAAGACTTTTTTCAAGGCCCCACCTCCCAACGCTCACCACTGCGATCCATCGTTCTTTGCCAAAAACGATAGTCACCATTTACCCATTCCTCATACACGACATAACGGAGGCGATCGTGATGTATCAAATGACCATCCGATTGCATGGTTGTAACCGAAGGGTACACCAATACAACGGTAACATCCTCTGCTCCGTGTTGTATGAGATTAACAGCCTTAACCTGTGGGTTAAGCCATCCACAATAGGCGAAATAAAAGCCGTAGACTCGTCCCTCTGAACGATCAAAGACCGTTGTATTGGGCAAACCAAGTTCTAACTTGCGAGACTTCCATTCGGCAGCCCCCATGCGGATTGAATGAGTAAACCTTTGCGATATTAAGTTATCAATGAGTGGATAAAGCTTATCAGGTGTTTTGATTGTTGCGAATGCATGAATGGCATCGGTCAGTGTAGTTTGACGACCGACTAAAAAGAGGAGTTCGTCTGAGATGACTTCATGTTTGAGGTTAGCCCCGATTGTATTGCCGATATTCCTAATTCGAACCTTACTCTCTGAAAAACGGCGAACATCCTCTCCCAATCGGTTTTCCGCTACAAGCATAGCGACTACTCTTGGGATATGTTCTTTTTCTGCCAGAATGCGATCGAACTTTTCTTTCAGTCTCTTGGGAGACATCGTTCCCATATCGCACTCAATGCTTATTGCCGCTTTGTAGTGTTCCTGGAGGATCGCACGATCTGCATCAGTACGACTGAGAACCGGAACACTGAGAACATCTTCCCCAATGCGTCCCGCTTCCACCAAACTGGTGAAAAATGCGTTGGGGTAAAATAGAATCCAATCAGGACGATATAACGCTTCATTGTCGTGATTCAGGAACAGGTATCTTCTCCACTCACATGAAGGAAGATAGATCCCATCTGCCCATAACCGACCAATACACTCCGCCAGAAAGGACTGGAGCACAAAATGATGTTCGGTCTGAGTCCCGATCGCTAAATCACTGTGCGAAAACGTTTGTTTTGGCAAGTCGGGGTCTTCGTGGAGCATGTTAAGTGACATGCAGGCTAAGGCATAAATGCGCACGCCTTGAGGTGACAGATTATAGTGATATGTACGCGTCTCTGCAATGGTCTGTGCCAACGAGAAGATCCGCTTGCGCTCGAGCAATCCTAAAGATGACAGTTTACGCACACTACTTCTTATTCGGTCAACATGTTCGTTAGGTGCATACATCTGATGTATCTGGGTGACTGTCAAGCGCCGATGTACGTATAGAGAGTGTAGAACCAAGGTGTGCAATAGATTACGAGAGACAAGTTTACAAACCCGCTCCTCCCCGTAACGTAAGCGTCGCCTTCGTTTCCGTTTTCCTTTCGATGGTTCATCACCGCTAGAACCATCATCTTCGTCTAATACTTCCTCCTCATCCCCTTCGTCGTAACCCACATGATACCCATTGCCGGATTCGCTTCCCAACGGGAAGTCGTCTCCCACATAGGTCTCTGTTTCGGTGTCGTCGGCAAAGGTACCGATATCGGAATACGTTTCCCTAATGGGATACGTACCCTCGGAGTCCCCCCCCTGCTGTGGCAGCGCTTTCCGATTCGGATTCGCGTTCCCACTTGGCGTAACCTTAGGGGTACCCTGAGGCGGATTGGCGGTTCCCTTTTGGGACCGGCCCCCTTCCAAATCCTTTAGCTCTCCAGAGCCATCCGTAGGATACGAACGAGGGACTCTAGCACCCCCATCGTTCGACAATTCACATTACCCCCTTCCAAATTCCGACATATACAATTCTTAATTTAGCAAAATTTCGAACGGAACGGAATACCTATTTGGAAATTCGTTTAGAAACCAGGATGGAAATAGTGACCTTTTGGGGAACGGGGTACCCATATAAAGTCTTGGCGGCAGGAGCGGGAAAACTTGTAGATAAAAATTTCTGTAGAAATGGTTACGGATTTTATTCCAGTAGGAGCGGGAAACTCCTTATATATCAAGGGATTTAGCAACATCATCAATTGGATTAAAAAAAGCCATACGAGAAGCAATATAGAAGAACAATAAATCAAGCAATTAATATGGTCGCTATAAATGGCTTAAGTAAAATTAATAGATATTGTTGCAATAATTGCTTATCAAAATGATTCTTTTATGCGGACTTTTTCACTACCCCCCTCCCCTACCCTACATAGGCTGGATGTCGCAAGCAGGATACGTAGGTATGCTTATAAGCCCCCATCCCCCAGGAAGATGAAGTGTCAGTGATAGCGATTAATCATAGGTCTATAAAATTATTGCGATGATTCATATCTGGACCGGTGGACTCATCCCACGCAACAGATAGTTGTATCCCCCTACCATATCCTCAGATACAGTTTCTCTTGGATCGGTATACGCCTACAAACCATTATCCCTCATGACCAACAACGGTTATAGAAGCACTCATGGTAGACGTAGCCCCCTACCAACAGCTAGATAGTGCAATTGATTGGAGAGGAAGATCATTACAAGTTATCCGGACAATAGTTTAGATTGGTGGCTTTAGAAGCTCAATCAGTAGATGAATCCATCTACCAAGTATGCAGCTGCAGGAACATCGGTAGAGGTAGATACTTACTAAACCGTAAACATCGAATGTGTATGTATTGTGGTCTCCAGGGAAGATGTGATGTATAGAGCATGAAATCAATGAAGCACGAGAGACTTCGAACGCAGAGATTCCGATCGATAACATAATCATATAGACACCATAGTAGAAACCAATATAGACTCCAAATAATGATTGAATAATGCCTAGTTTCTGCGGTATAGTTATACTTAGGTTAAGAGTAGACACTACATATAGACACTATAGGAGAAACTATAAGAAAGGAGGTTATATTTATTTGGACGAAAAGATGCATCAACGATTCAAAGGCGTTCGGTTTAGCGAGGATCAAACTTCAATGTTTGCAGATATCGTAGAAACAGATACAGCTCTCAAGCGGATCTTCATGACGATTGTAAAATTAAGTGTAGACAACAAGGATGACGCAACAGGCGGGGCAGTAACGATCAAACAGTTATTAGAGCACGTGAAGTTGACACGCAAGGTGCAGACGAATGACGAAGGACAAAAGAAATACAAACTCATGGATGCGCCGATCGATCGCAAGCAAGCCGAACGGAAAATGGATGTTCTGTTCAAAATGTCGCTGTGTTATTACGTGAGTGTCGCACCTGCCAAGTTGATATACCCGACAGAACGAGGTACAGCCGTTTGCAGTGAGCTCCTAAAAAGAGTTAAGAGCAATAAGATTAATTGATAAAGGAGAGACAAAGATGGAGATCTCAAATAAACGTTCACCTTCCATCAGGTACACTGTGGTTGGGTTCGGACAAGCCGGCAGCCGCATAGCAGATAAGTTTGCTGAGTACCGCAATGCAGAGAACATGCCAATTTACCAGACCTACGCACTGAACTCAAACGATGGGGATTTGACGGAGCTGAAACATATCCCGATCGAGAACCGTGTGAGCCTTCGTTTGGGCGGGCTTGGGAAAAATCCGGAGAAGGCAACGAGAATTCTGAAGGAGAACCAGGAAGCTGGGCAACTACTTAAGCATTTCATAACAGAGCGCGTGCAAGTACAAGACGATGTTGTGCTGTTCTGTGCTGGTTTAGGCGGCGGAACAGGGACTGCGACAATTGTAAGGGCGATAGAAGAATTCCATCAGCATCACAACTTACCGATATTCAGAGCAGCTGTAGCTAAAGCAGTTGAGCAAATCGGTCGGGAAGAATTCGAAAGCAACAGAGCCAAATATCAAACACAGGTATTCAAAGCGATAGAGCCGAAATTTAAGAAGCTCGGAATCATCGTGACCCTCCCTACTCGGAGTGACGGACCAGATGTATTGCGGCAGGTGAATGATTTTGCACGCCAGATCTGGGAGCTGACAACGAAAAAAGTGAACGGCGTATACTTCACTCTCTTTGCGGACAACCAGATGTTCTATGATCGCTTTGAAGCTGCACAGGGCAGAACTACATTCACGAACTACCGTGATTTTGCCAATAGCGAAATCGTAACACACCTACATCGTATTAATATGGGTACCAACGTCGGTGGAACATCGGTCACATTCGATTCAAATGACTTCAGGAGAATTCTAACAGAAGAGCATGGTTGCTTTGTTTTGAATTACGCCGAAGCTCAACATACTGAGATTCAAAACAACAACGACTTGAAGGATCTCATCGTGAAATCTTTGGTATCCAACAAGTACCATGATGCAATTAGAATCAATTCCGAACAGGGTGGCGATAGTGAAATCGCCAAAGTTTATCACTTAGGGATACTGGCGATTCTTCCACCAGAGATGCAAAAACTCGGTAGCGCCTTTATCGACCAGGCCAAGACTGAAATTATTAAGAGTATTACGTTGGATGGAACCGTATTTTCCGGATATCTCGTGGCAAACAACAACTATAAAGTCACGGCCTACACGTTTTATAAGGTGTCTGATCTCCCAGCTCGTCTCGTTAAGGGGCTAGTGGAAGAATACAAAGAGTTCATGCAAAAACGCAATAATGTTCAGTTCAAGACAGCTGAAATCGAAAGAATTGAAGCTGAAGAAGAAGTTTACGATCTGGACTTTGATATTCTCGGGGATGACACCAAGAAGCCCAATAAAGAAAAAAACGTAGAAGATAACCTGAAAGCCATCATGGATATTGATTTCACTAATCTCGATATAAACAAGCTGTAATGAAAAATGCGGTTAAGTCCTCTCCCTCTCAGAGAGTAAACTTAACCGCATTTTTCTATTTGCCCCAAAACCACTTTCGTTTTTTATTAGCCGACATCTTCTCTATATCCTCTTTCAAGACAACCGCCCAATCATTCAACTGCTTATCGATGACTTTTGCTTGTTCCTCGGCTGCAGCTCCCCTTGCTTCGAGGTCTTTGGCCAACAACTCCGACAAGTGTTGACGCGTCACTTCTCCTTGATTTTCCGCCTTATCCGCAATATTAATCAATGTTTTCTGCAGTTCTTCTCTATGAACTTGATTCTGATCATCCAAGCTAGAGATTAACCTGGAATCCCTTGCATCTAGCGTTTCTAGGGCACGTCCAATTTCTTCGCGGATCATGTTCCTTTGGTCATCAAGATTCATCGTAAATAATGCCTGTATTTGAGATATGTAGGTCGAAAATTGCTTCTCAAGCTGATCCGTAAAGACTTGACCAATTGCAACCGTCTGCGATTTGACCTGTTCTGCTTGAACGGCCAACGCTGAAAAATCCCCCTCCCCCATCAAACCTTGCTCGAATGGGTTCATACTCCGGATTGTCTTTAGCATCGGCTTTATTTGCGAATTTGTAAGATTCTCTTCTTCTTTCCACTGTTGAATCCACCCGACCAATCTTACGTGATAGTCAGTGTAATACCTTTGATTCTGGGGATCTCTGTCCACCGGGAAGCCATCTCCAAATACTTCTTCCCAGTTGCGTAAAGTTTGTTGTGGCACCCCTACAAGCTCTGAAAACTCTTTAATTGGATAACGCCGTTGCACTTCAATGACATTACGTCGCCCTTCGTTCACGAGCATTCATCTCCTTTCTCTCAAAATCCGCATCAAATATTTAGTAGATCCCTCTCCCAAGCTAGTTTGTAGACCCCTACATATGCAAGTGTAAACAACTTCTAATGGAATTATACACAACTACAAAAAAATAATAAAGCCTTACTGTATAGTTGGTAGATATATACCGATACCATAAATTTAGCTACAAAAGATTTTGTAATGGGAGACAACTACAAAATAGACAGCTACGATAGCGCCTGTAGGGGTTGACAGCTACTACGAATTTGGTAGAGGGGGTTCCCAGGAGTCGGTTTTTCACGTTGATTATTAGGTAGGGGGCTACCATATAGTGAATATCGTTGGGAGGAGGCTACAAATCGTGTAGTAGGGAGATTCAATAGAGCTAGGTAGGGGGCTCTACCGAGCTACAGCCGAAGCGAATGGTGCGCCAGAGGGGACAATGTGCTCTTGGATCTCGCTGCAGCCACCATCTTCAAGCGTGACTCTAAGAGCGGTTTGAATGATTCAAGATAGGGCTAATAGATACAGGGGGGGGCGTAGGTGAGGTGGCAGAAAGTTATATAGAGACTAATATAGAGACTATATAAAGATAAAGAGACTATTATAGAGACTAAAACAGAGACTATAGTAGAGACTAAGTTTCATGAATCTCTGTTGGGGATGTAGTGCCCCCAATAGACTGCAAGTGAAATGTGGTTGACAAGCTGATTCGGACAAGATACATTAAAGATAAATTCATAACCTTATTGGGAGAAGCACTCCTTTGATGGGCCGAGAGGTCTATTCAGAGGCGTGCTTTTTTATTCTTTGAAGAAGAGGAGAGTGTGTTGAGAATGATGAAGTATCATGTGTTTTTAACCAGAGGCAGCGAGGGATTTCGATTGATGGATTGTATGCTGGAGGAAAAGGATGCCATGAATGGGGCAGCTGTGCGCTTCAGCGAAATAGAGATCTGGAGATTCAAGAAAGCACATCCGGAGCTGGCGGACATGTGCGGCGAATGTGTTGTGACTAACGTTATAGTCGATGAAGGAGTGGGGGGCATATTTCTCAAAGAGAAACATTAAAGTGTCCATAGTGTACATAGGTACACCTGTATATTTTATAGTGCTTTTATGGTACACTAAGTATATAAAACGGTGTACCAAAATTGGAGGGCGATACTGGTGTCAGTAGAGGATAAAATCACGAAAAAGACGTATTCGTTACCTGAGCACATTGTAGCTGAATTAGAAGAGCTTCAACAACAGCAAGGGATTACCTATTCAGATCTATTCAGAAAAGCCCTAAATGGCTTGAAGGATGAACTCAATGCTGAAAAAATAAAAGACATATCGGGCGATTTAGCGAATCACTTCCAGAGCGATATGCAGCGTCTGCAGTTATCATTGGAGACGATCCGCGGCATCTTCACCAGCATGGGAGGGTCGATCGTTGAGCGCCTTCATTTACAGGAACAGAAACATAAAGATGAGCTTGAGAAACATCAAGCCTGGTTGGAGAAAAAGCATTCAGCAGAACTTGATAGTCTGAGAAAAGAGCTTGAGCAAAGGGCAGAGATGGAGAAGGAGCAGTTAGCTCACACCATTGAGCAGCAGGAGCGCGATATAAGGGCATATGTAGAAAAAGTAGAGTTGCAGCAGAACCAGTTAACTAATCATGAAACGCTCATACTCGAGTATAGAAGCACGATCGCAAATCAATCTGCAGATTTGGATAAGTTACGGGGACAACGAGAAGAGAACGATTTGTTGAAGAACAAAATTCAAAGCTTGGAAGCTGATTTGCGCGAAACAAGGAAAGAGCTTGAAAATAAAGAGAAGATGCACGGACATGATCTGGAACTTGCTAGAGAGCGTGCGGAGCTGGCGATAAAAACCGCATCTGCAGAAAAAGTATCCGAGTACCAGGAAAAGATATCTGTAATTCAAGATAAATACGAGAAATCTACTGCTAAAGTTCAGGAACTATATGAACGCATAGAGAGCATGAAGGATGAAAGCGAACAACAAGTCCAGCAACTTCAGGAACAAATTGAGAAATTAAAGAAACAGTAACTTATAGACTAAGCTAGCCAGCCGGCCAAGATAGGGGAGAGGGAGAGGAATAAAAAGGAGTGGTAACAGCGGTGGTGGAAAGAATTCGCGGCGGTTGGGCCAACGTGCCAGATCACTTGAAGTGCTTGACAGAGCTAAAGAGGATGAACTTAAAACCAGTAGGCGAACCGAAAGCGGAAGTATGGAACAACTATACGTGGGTAAAGCTCTATGATATACAGGAAACCGTTTCGCGAAGACCGGCTACTGATAAGCAATTGCTGGCGCTTGAAAAGGCGCGTCAAGCAGCCGTTGAACTCCGGACGTGCACACGATGCGGAGGCGTTGTAAGCAGCAGGTCGCAATTAATAGAGGGAATATGTCAGCACTGCAAAAAGGCGCTATGGCTGGAATCAGTTGAAATCGCAGCTATAGCAACCATGGCAAGTTGGTGTGAACATAAATTAGATTATGTAATCCTCGATGTAGAGACTACCGGGATCGAGGATGATGATGAGATAGTAGAGATAGCCATAGTCGATCTGGATGAAACCGTGATATTTGAGACATTAATAAAACCGAATCGACTGATTCCGGAAGGAGCGACTGCGATCCACGGAATAAATGATGAGATGGTGACAGATGCACCACAATGGGTCGTAGTGTGGCCAGAGATTTTAAGCCATATCGCCGGCAAAACTCTTTTGACATACAACGCTGCGTTTGAAATGCGAATGATCGAAGCTACATGCCGTCAGTATGATATACAGGTTCCAACGATACCGGCTTTGTGCGTTATGGAGACATACGCAAGGGGATTTGGGACCGACCTACTCAACACACCATAACGACTTTAAGTGGATTGGATTGAGAGATGCGGCATTTGATCAAGGGGTTTCGGTTTCTGGATTGCAGAATCATCGATCAAAATCGGATTGCATAGTATGTGCCAGGCTAATTCGGCGTGTGGCCGCTAACTACCGGACACCGCAAGTAGAGAAGGGAGGAGAGGAAAGGGGAGGGGAGCATTTACGAGTCTTATAACCAATTGGATCAATGGAAAACAGAAGGGGTATTAATCCGGATAAAAATCATTAGACCACGAGGAGTATCAATAAGCATTGCTGCACGCATACTCGCAATTGATTACGCATCTTCAACACTAACCTTATATGATGTAGATCGCAAGGTGGTTGAGCTGGCAGCATTTAATGAGATCGATGATATTACCGCGATAAGGCTTCCAAGTTAAGAGGGAGGGGGAAGCCTTATTTTCGGTTAATGGGTGCGTACTCATCGAAGCAACCAGGTTATAAGTATTTATCAACTGTTGTATCTGATACGCTGAGGTAATGCTTTGATATTGTCTCCAGAGATTTGTGGCCAGTTTGTTTAGCGATCGTGGGCAAGTCAGCTCCGGAGTCATGCATCGCTGAAACCTGAGTTTTACGAAAATTGTAACCGGTAAGCCCAACCCATTGATCCAGCATAAACCTGTAACCAGATTCGCTGCATTGCACGCTCTTAAACCGCCCATTTTTATAGACCCTGCCAACAAAGTAGTCATCAGGCTTAAGTTTATATTCTCTAATGTAATCTCTAACCGCTTTGACGGTCTCCTGGGTCAACCTCTTGTTATGCCACTTTTTCTGTTTCTTCATATATATAGATACGTAATTTCCCTCTAGGTTGAAGTCCTTAATCTTGATCCGAACCATTTCATTTGGTCTGCAAGCTGTGATGAGGTTGATAATACAAATCGCTTTCCCTCTGGTCGGCAAGGAGCGAATCATCTTTAGCAACTCTTCTTTATTGACGGCCGACTTACCTCTAAAGTGATTCAGTTCTTTATAATGCTCATCGTCATACATTCGTCTCAACGTGGAAAGTTCTTTTTTAGCTTCAACCTCGGCTAAAAAGTTTACTTGATGCGCCACTGACAAATATTTCTTGATTGCAGCAAGCCTGCGCTCCCAAGTCGTCTTCTTTACTTCTTGGACAGTAAGAGAAACAAAAAGGTAGTCCAGCATCGAATTTACATCCTCAAGCTGATTTGTCTCTTTACAATATAATATGTAGTGATGGATGTCGTACTTGTACCTGTCAGAAATTTCATTGTCTTTTTCGGCCAAGATAGCTTTGCGAGTCTGATGACGTTTTTTAGTCTCGAAAGCAGCAGTTGAGATTACATTCGTATACGTTTCCATGAATTCCCACCTCCGTTAATTACTGTTGACAACTCTATAATGTCAACAGTAATTTTAAGCCACAAAAAATGGGGTGTCAATAGCATGAATCCCTTACAATTGACAACCACCAATCAGAAACAAAGATTCTTACTAATAGAAAGTTACTCAATCTTTATAATGTACCAATACGCAACATTCGTACTGTGTTCATGATCCGCGTACTCACGTAAGCTGAAGGTGAAAGTGTCTTGTCCTTTTGCATACTTAACGTATGCCTTGACGCTATGATAATAGCCATCCCAAGTGCGCTCACCAATAGTAATCTTTGCAGCAGCACCAGGATCAAATAACTTCACGAATTGTGTAACAGCTTGATTTACGGGGATATCTTTATTTTCAGATGTGTAGTCGATCAATGTATTCGGCTCCACCAGCCCAGCCGCATCGCCGTAGCTTCCTTGATTAACGTGCTGCAGGAATCTTGCAACCGTCTGCTCGGCATTTTCTACATTCTCCAATTCAACATCCGTTTCAGGTCCCGCCGAATCACTTTCCCAATTTAACGTTCTATCTGCATTGACAATTTCATCTGGAGGCAGCACAGGTACGTCTTTGCCTTTATAGATTGTCTCGCCTAAGATGAAAAATGTAACCATGATGATAACCCAAGCAGATGAAGAAAGAATAATGATCCATTTTAATTTTTTGCTCACTGCCCCCACCCCCCTCACAGATAAACTGCAGATTATTCATTTATATTATTGCAAATTGCAAATCGAAAAAATCATCTGCAGGCAATTCCGGAACTGCATTAAACTGCTCGTTTAATACAATCAATAACAATAGCGTAATAATGGAGATAAATCCAAAATACATTATGAAGCGTTTTATATCTATCTCCCCCACCTATTTCCGAATGTACATAAGCGGATTAACAGGACCGTTATCTATCCTCACTTCAAAATGAAGATGAATACCGGTTGACCTACCTGTTGTCCCCATTATGCCAAGGGCTTGTCCAGGAACAACTGTATCGCCGGTTTTTACTTGCAAAGACCCAGCTTTCATATGACCGTATAATGTGCTTACACCATCGCCATGATCAATCGTAACGTAGTAACCATATCCATTGTCACGATAACCAGCCCAAGTAACTTCTCCTTCTGAAACTGCATAAATTGGATAGTCCATTGAACTATTAGATCTGGCCAAATCAACTCCATTATGCATTTTAGATTTACTGTTGAATGGGTCACTCCGAAGGCCGAAGCCGCTCGTAATAACCGCGTCAAGAGAAGTAGGATATGCCCATTCTCCAGAACCAATAATTTGCGGGGAATGTCCAATAGTGCCACCATACCAGTACAATCCACCGTCATCCGGAAGTAGCAAAGAAGGATCATATTCATCAATGAATTTGCTATAAGGGTCGTTTTCCAGTATTGCTTCTTTGATAAAATCATAATCGGACACGGTATAACCAAGCTCGAGTAGCCGGCTAGTAAGTTTGCCATAATCAACGACTTCTGTGACTTTTGATAAGGTCCAGGTAGTGTTTTCCTTATAGCTGCTCGAGGATGAAGAACTACTGCTACTAAATGTTCTGAGCTCCACCTGATATGATCCTGAATTATTAGAAGTGCGGTCTGTGTATCTGTTTGTGGTCGTTGTTTTTACCTCTTTTTCACTTATTTGCTCGGTGCTATTCGATGTTCCAGCGAAGGTGGCATACCGGCTATAACTAGAAGTAGAAGCCGAACCATGTGTAGATTCGTCGTCTTTCCCTTTAAGCGGTATCGACGTTGAATTATGTTCGTAGTCATTGAGAAGCGAATAGTTATATGAAGTGGTTACTCCACCAGAATAAGAAATGGCTTCTGTACTGGTAAGCTCCCAATGATTATATGATCGACTGTAGGATGAATAGTCTGTCCCACCACTTTCTTTGTCACCGGACACCTCTGAATAGTTACTGATAGTCTCGAGGTTTGTGAGTTGAACATACTCATAGGTGATCAACCGATTCCATGTGCGCACTTCCATGACCACAGTAACGTCAGTATTTTTAGTTGTTCTCCTAGAAGAAGAGTCAGACCAGGTACTTTCACTATTTTTTCTTTCTTCTTCCTCAATCTCAGCCTCCAATCCTTTGTATATTCGTTCGGGTTCTATTTCTTCAGGCTCTCGCCCCTCTTTGAGAATTGATACATTATCAATGGCCTGTATAAGCCAAACAGGAGCACGATAATCAGGATTCTCAGCAGTTAGTTCAGAAGCAGTTTGATACCTTTTCATAAAGTCGTCTTTGTCAACACCGCTGTCATCAGAGAGCCAACCAAATGAAAAAGCAAGATAGATCACCGAACCGGCGACAACCGCTATAAGTAAACCTATTAGAACAGGAACTCCTAAAGCGGCGACAAGGACAGCGACAATTTTTAATATACCTGCAATAAGGGGCTTTATAATAAACGCAATTGCTTTTTTGGCCAATGCTTTCATAGCCTTTTTAGCAAACTGTTTGCCCATTTTCCCAACTGCTTTTAGGGCGGCATTGCCGCCCTGCCTTACTGCAGCTCCAACAGCGCCCCCTCCCTGTTGCTGCTGTTCCTCTTCCATACCACCACCACCTATCTATAGCACGAAGCGCAGCTGATTTAATCTCAAATCGAACATCTGACCTTATTTAGTTTTAATAGGAGGAATGCCACGACGCAAATCAACTTCTGCTTGCTTTTTAGATGATTTCATAAAGGCGTAAGGATCTGCTGTCGGTTTATCATAAGACCTAGTACCCGTACCTGTAACAATCTGCTTGCGATGTACCTCTTTCATACTTGGACCTTGACCGCCACGGTTTTCTAACTTGATAGTTTCCATAACAGGGGACATTTGAACATGATCGCCAGATCCCTTGAGTGAATATTCTGCAACAACAGTCTCTCCTGTCGCGAGTGAACTATTACCTCGACCATAATTCGATATTGGCTTAAAGTTGCCCGTTTTAGTGTCTTTAACAGCCAAGACACTGGAACCGTTCGTTTCGATTGTATAAACCTTCTTATGACCTGCAGCCTTGTAATCACTGAGCGTCTGTGAGGTTAATTGACGACCTGTGAGGCGATTTCGCGCATGCGCATCACCTCTCTCGTAACCACCGCGTCCAAACGCAACTTCTCCCGCAACACCCCATCGACCGGCTGATTTTTCGAGACTAGCTGCTTGCATTTCTCCCATTTGTTGAGGTGACATGTTTCCGGATTTATAGTTATACTTGTCTGCACCACCGCCCATAGCAATCCCAGCAGCGAATATAGCTTTAGTAGGTTCGTCTACACGATGGTTAGCAACGGCAGCTCTAGCTTTCCGATATTCTTTAGGGAAGTTTTTGGCTTTCTTTGCAGCTGCTGCACCAGCCGAACCAACCGCAAAGGTAGCAGCGCCTGCACGGTAGCCGACTTGATCCCCAGCTTGCGCCCCTGCATTTCCGCCTAAATAGGCTCCGATACCCCCGCCAACACCTGCTCCAACTGCCATTCCGCCCATCCGAAGAGCAGCTGAGCCAATTCCAGATCCTAATTCAGACATGGCGCGCAATGCTCTTGTTCTTTTTGTATTCATTGGAATCGCAGTGTTGTGAGAAGCAGAAGTAGACTGTTTCCTTGCTGAACTATTATCGAATCCGCCAGGTTGCGCAAGGGATTGACCGGATGCACCACCAGTGGAAGCACCTCCAGCTTTTGGATTGATTCCCCGAGCAGCTTGAATAGCTCTTGTCCCACCTTTTGCAACAGAACCCATCGCGCCTACTAGGTTCATTAAACCCGCAGCTCCCACCATTGTACCGGCCATAGCAAGTTTCGATCCGGTTTGGGAGGTTGCCCCAAATATAAACCGTACTGATTCAGATATGGGGATAAATATGCACATGGCAACTAATATGTGTAGCCATGTCATCGTGTCATCAAACAACAGGAAGAACAGCCAGAACAACGCAGCATGGATCGTTTGAGCTATGATTTGAGACCATAACTCTTTCATTGCCGTTGTGGTAATGCCGGTTAGTGTCGGGAAAAATAAGCATGATATCCAAATCGGAGCTAGTATCATTAAGATTGAAATCATGATTTTTCGCTGTAGATAAAAGAATTCCCACCAAATAGAAACGCCGCGGCTTACTAAGGCGATAATGGCGTCACCCAGACCGTTCGTACCTGAGGTTGTTTGCGCCAAATCATCCATTGCAATTCGTTCTGTCGTGATGATAGCAGAAGCGCGAGGAACTGCTCTGCCATCGTCGTCATAAACGACAATCCCACCCTTCAAATCTCGTTCAAATAAATCAACAAACACATTGTTGGCTTTGAACACTGCCCCTACAACCGTGAAAAACTGTGTAAGTAGAACAAAAGCCAGGAATGCCTTCACTAAAGCATCTCCCATTTCGAACTTCATCGATGGGGACAGATGCTTTAGTGAGAGCATAATGCCAGATTTCACAATTGCGGATGTAATTAAAGGAACTGCGACGATAAAGAGCAACCAGAATCCCCGATAAATGGCCACATCAAATTGCTCTTGTGTCCACATCCCCCAAACTGCATAATCAGGGCAACTATTCGTTAAATACGCGGAGGTAATGCAACCGTTATTAAAAACATGGTCCATAGGGTCTTTAATGCCGCCCAAGAGATCGAGAAACAAATCAATAATCCATACAAATGGGCGAGCGTACCAGGGAACATCTTTATATCGACCATCGGCAGCATATGCGACCATAGGGACTAAAAAGGCTGATATGGCATAGAGCGATACTATGGATATTCTCAAACGCTTTTTCATCCAAGTACCTCCTCCGGAACTGCAGCTTCTTCATCTTCACTTGATTCAGGCAACAACCCATTTTTCGCCAACCATTCAGGGTCAGTATCGATGAAATTCCGCATTTCAGGGCTGACATGCACCTTGATATATGCAGAACTACCACCTACCCTTAAAATACACTCGCCCTTTGTATCATCTTGTTCATTTTCCGATGGCTTTTGGCAGATGATGTCAAGCTCACCTTCCGAAAGGTTAAAAATGCTTTTCAGTTTTAGTTTTTCTTCTGCATCCACCTGCCCCAGACGCAAAAAGATCTGAGATGTGGCAATTTTGATTAGAGCTCGTCCGTCTGGATCATCCATAAAAGGCGTTAAGTCTTGCGTAATCACATCGACGCCAGCATAGTATTTCCGTGCACGCCGGACTAGCTCCTCAACGAATGCCATACCACCTTCAATTCGTTTCATTCGCCATGCCTCTTCAATTTTGAGACGCTTTGGAAAACGACGAAGGGAATTCCGTTTCACGAAATACTCCCAACCAAGATTCGTGAGAACGTGCATGACAGTATCGAATATATCAGATGATTCGATAGGTTTAATATTAAAATTGATCCAGGAGACATTATCAAGCAGATTGTCAACGGATTCGCCATCGCCAAAATTGGTATGTCCATCAAGAAGTCTTCCATCCGGATAATCCCTTAAGTATCCACGAAGAACACGAACTAGGCGCTCTCCAAAAGGATCTATGATTTGCTCATACTCTAGGGTCGTGAGATTGTAGCCGGATGTCGTCAATTTTAGTATCCAACAATAGATATCCATCAAGGTGAATTCAGGCTTACGAACCTTTTGTAAAGTAACTTGACCATTGATTCCGACCACAGGCTCGGGGTTTTCCTTATACAAAGACTTTGGATCTTCATTGATTTGAAAGTCACTCAGAACGTTTTTGATGGCCATCTTAATGATAGCTTTTTCCTCAGACTTCAAATCACCAACTAACTTTTCATAGAACTTAAGGATTTGCCCCGTTTTTGAACCTATTGGAACAATAACCTTGCTCACGCGTCTTCCATTTGGAAGCGTAATGTCTATCTCTTCCTCAGTCATCGCGCAAATATTCAAACAAACGTCTGAGTTTTCTCGAACCTCCACCTCACGACCACCCATGAGACGGCAGATAGGTCCATTCTCGCCATCGGGGTCGATTGAAAAGATGCGATAACCCAACAATATTTGTGAACTGGAGATATACTTATTCGCAAATGATTTACCAGATCCGGATGTACCGACAATGATAGAACTGTAATTGGTTAAATATGAAGCAAATACATTCAGAAATTCCATCGATCCGACGTTCTGGTTTATCCCTAGTGGCACACCGCCGCTGAAAGGTATCTCCGAAGAATAGAACGGAGATGCCGCAACAATGGCGGTACGGTCAAGGAATCTCCTATCATTTCTATCCGCTATTTTTTGATTCGCAATTGGCAGCGAAGAGATCCAACCACTGCGCTGACGATTATAAAGAACTCGTAGGTGATGATCACCTGCAAGTAAGTGGTCTTGAACCATTAACCCATTAGAATCTAGCGCTTCAACATTTCTGGCAAATAGAGTAGCAACCATAGTCCCTACAAAACCATCATTATAACCATCAGTAATTTCATCAAGCAGACGTTCAGCTTGAGCTAGAGCTTTTTGTGCCTCCCTTGCTTCTAAATCGTTTCCAGACTCGATCATGTTTCTTAGACGAGTGCCCTCATCAGTTGCGGCATTTTTATACATCTTAACGGCTTGATTTTTCGTGAATTTCCGGATGAAGAAATTAAGATTTAGCGCACCGGCACGGTATAGGACATCCAATGAACCAGTGGTCAACGTAGCATTACCCAACTCCAATAAATAGGAGCGAAACAGGTATTCACCGGTCGGGCCATCTATCTGGTACCCATGTGTTCTTGTATCAGAGGGAACAGCGAATCCATCGACAGCAACATGTTCGAAAAATGAGATATCTGCAGCAACCGGTGATTGAATCGGTGTATCAATCTCTTGATTTGGCTTCTTCTTGTTGGATTTCATGAGCAGCCTTTTTAGGAATTTCATTGTCTCCCTCCTCTTCCTTATTGAAGTCATCTTGCTCTGTTTCATCAAAATAGAATCCAGGTCTATCCGATCGCTCAAAATCAGGCTCGACAATGTAGGAAAGAAGCCCTTCCTTCTGCATTATCCTCCTAAAATCCTCAATAGAAGCATTGCTTTTGTGAGTGGCAAAATACATCGCCTCAAGTAGATCTGGTATCCCACACGTTTGTGCGAGCCCCCCCATACGCCCATAGGAGCTGATTGCTGTATTGGCCAGCCGGGTAAATTCATTTAACGCTTTAGCAATTATCGTTTTTTCTCCCAACCCTTCTAACATTCTTGGAGTATATTCAAGGGTGAAAAAGATATATCGGGAGTATGCATACTCATCAACAGAGTTTTGCCATTGTTCCATAAATGGGTAAAACATGGACTGCGCATAACGTTGCGCAATCTCAGAAAGATTGGGGAAATTATCATGATATTGTCTTAATTGATCCACCAATTCAATCGGCCGGCTTTGAATATGTATGACCATAGGAACTTCTCTTCCCGGTCCGAGACTTAGGCGAGCCAACATATCTTCAAATGCATTATCAGTTTGCACTTGTTCATCATAAGAACGCAGCAAGTAATTGATCGGACGCACCTTAATGGCACCAGTAAACCGTCGAAGTTGGTTTTCCGACTTGAGTTCAATCATGTTGCCATGTATGGCATGTAAACCGATGAGATCTCGAAAGTTTCCGCGTATTTCTTGTGTATGAACAGTTGAAGCATTGCCTTTGGAGGAAGACTTCTTTTTCTTCTTATCGCCTCCGAGTCCAGGAATAATCGGCTTGTTATTAATTCCCCTATATATAACAAAACCGACTAGTAGGAGACCGAGAATCATCAATAAATCATCCATGAGTTACCTCCTCCATACGCCACTTTCGTTTTTTTTGAAGCGAAAATAATAAAGAAGATAACGGTCCAGGAACAACCCCGTTGCTTCATTTTTTACAAACCCCAATACAATTGCCGGCACAAATACCAATAAACACAGAACAAAGAGGACGATCTTGATCGTAAACGGAAAGGCACTCTTGAACACGACATATTCGCCTAGTTGAATCAGTGCAACGAGAGTAATGGCGATATATAGAGTCTGCCGCCACGAAAACGCAAACTCCCACACTTTTAGAGGCTTTCGCTCGGACTCTGTATTAAAAGGCATATAAGTCTTCAAGTTATTCCCCCCCTTAGAATGAGCCCCTATTACGTTCGTAATAGGGGCAACCAACGAATGAAATTACGAATTCAGGAGGTACCCAGCAACAACAGGGGCTTTTGCAACAACGACAATACCTCCGGCCGCACACAACATAGCAGCTATTGCAATACCACGACGTTGGGAGTTACCTAGCGAGATTGAGAAGAAAATACCGCCAATTACAAGCCCGAGGACAGCAACCAATACACCGACAACCCGTATGTTCGTAATCCATTTATCCATGACATCGGTGACTTCTTTAACGTCACCCGAGCCAGTATTAATGTTGGTACTGTTAACGTTGATTCCCGAGCTCGGCCTTGGAGTTTGACTCGAACCGGCAGCTGCAGAACTCGCGAAAACAAACAGACTCATAAGTAAAGATAAGCACAACAATAAGTTCACTTTTTTCTTCATTGAATACAACTCCTCTTTTCAATAGTTTTAAGAGTAATAAAAACGATCCTGAGCAACCCCGATAAAAACCACCCCCAAAAAGAAATCAATTAGAGAGAAAATCTTAGGCACTTGTAGTTACAAGCAACGTCGATTATTTATTTTGTCATTGCTTGTGCAAAATCAATCTGATAGAATAAACATACATCAGTTTGATTTTGCACAAGAAACGACTTTGATTAATATATAAAACAAGGAGGGACATTTCATGCTCGACCAAATACTTCATGACGTAGTGGTTTATATTTTTACCAATCCCGATCGCCTAGTTGGACACCTCTTTTTAGCGATTATTATAGTCCTCGCTATAATGGGGTTAAGCTTTTGGTCTGTTCATGTTTTTAGAGCTGGCATACTGTTCGCTGGACTGTGCTTTATCTTCTTCTTTCCTGCCTTTGCCTTTCCGCATCTTCTGGACAATCTTTATTACTCGCTAGGATTAATTGACGAATTCCGGAATACACCGATTGAAATGAAGACGATTACGTTACTCCTACTTACAAACAGCGTAATTGCAATTACCTACTTTGTTGTGAAGTTCGCGTATGATGTATTGAACGGCAATCGACTCACCTGGAAGAAGGCAGATCTAGAAGCAGAAGCGGTCGATGAAGCATTACGTGCGGATCTTCGAAAACAAGCTGAGGCATTAAAGAACTCAACATCAGCGGTGGCCAAGGAGTGAGGGAAATCCCCTCACTCTTTTTTCTTACCACCACAAGCTGTGCTTCTCCTCGTAATGCGGAACCTCAACTTCAATGACCGTCTTGTAATCACTCGTTGGAATCCAGACCACTCCGGAATACTCCGAATTGAAGCGTTCGTAAAACTCAAGCAATTGCTCAGATGAGACAGTGATCATTTTAGAAGGAAGCGGGCCGTCAAAGTCGCTAACCTTCTGGTTAACTTCACCATTGGCGAGAAGTGAAAGATGGTTGATTCTTGGCATTGGCCGCGTCCGCAATTCTTCAACTGCATAGGAGCGCCCGCTTTCTTCGCGCCAACAGCGAACAATAGCCTTCACCTCATCGTCATCAATCAGCTCAAGCCCCGATTGCTCCTGGATGTAGAGAAGCGTCTCAAGCAGCAGTTTACGTGCATAAATCGTGATTGATCCAGGCACATACGCTACCTCAGATTCCTCAGGTTCAAGGAATGAAAATGTGATGAGATGGTCATTTGGCAAATTCCCTTGCTGCCTACGACGAATGGGCAAACGGAATCGAACGTCATTTCGCATGTAGTACAGTGTTCGTTTCCAGTAATACAGAGGTCGTATAGCCTCGTCACCGCTCTCAATCAAATTGCCTAGCATTTTATCCTCTGACCCTACATAACAGCATGTCCAGCATCCGAAACGGCTGCCACCGCATGTTTTGGCTTGCTTGCCATCAGGTTGCGTTAGAGGGCATTCACCTGAAGCATCGCTGTACAGCGCATGCAATTCATATGATTCAACCCCCCACGGCATCACACCCGAATTGTAATTGAGCAAGAATGCCCAAACGTCATCGGAGCTCCAGTCTCGGATCGGATGATAAACCAGAATTCGTGGGAACGTGGCATGCTTGGCAAAATAATCTTCATCCAAGCTATGCTTTCGAATAGAGTTCGCACGAGTTGCAGACTCCTGTGTACGAACTCCAAGAAGCATCACCGCGTCAAACTCGTCTAACACAGTAAAATGGGAAGACAGATCCCGAACCAACGATTCAGTCGGTTGGATTTTCATCTTGTCCGAACACCAACGAAAACGAGTCTTTTCGTTTGGAGGAGGATTCCCTTTCCCCAAAACCTGATAGAAAAATCTTTGTTCCATATCAGGCTCGGCCAGATGAACTTTGATAGGTAGACCTTGCTCCCTGGCTGCATCGCGCATCATTCGGACGTTTTTGCGCACATACTGGAGCATGGCCGGCACTTCACATCGAGTATCAGATGTGATGAAATGCACATCTTTCCTCCGCTGTGCCGGTTCCAGATTACGCAGCATGTCCCAGACTAAGCTCGCCATACAAGAGCTGTCCTTACCCATCGACAACATTACAACCCAAACCCGATCGTCTCTTAAGTAAAGGTCACGAAGTCGCTGCTTTGTATCGACACCCACCGAAAGCAAACTATCAATAATCCGGAATAGCATCGCATTTCCCCCCTAGAAATTAAAAGCGAGCTGATTGTCCTCTTCTTGGACAACGAACAAATCGTCTGGATACTGCGCTTCCATGCGCTCCTGGGACACATCCTGTGTCGCACCAGATGATTCGTGAGGCTCACTCTGATCCGTTTGGATCGTAAGTGGGAGAATCTGCTCATAATACTCCTTGATAGCTTTGAGCAATTGCTCATCCTTCGGATAAACAGGGTTATCATATGATTCGTCTAACAAAGAAGTACGAACACCCATAACCTCGTGCAAGTAAAGCTCTCCACAACGAGCGAACACTTCTGTTTCCTGCAGATAGTAATCCTCGTTGTACTTCGTCTTGCCATACCAGCGAGAACGGAAAGGGTCGTCTTTTGGCAAAACATTAACCGCAAGACATACGGAACGCTCGTACAAGTCGTATACACGCCGGAATTCAAGCGTCTCGCTCAAGCGTCCATCGGGCAGGTAAGTGTAATCAATTTGATGCAGCAATTCATGGCCATAAGAGCTGGCGCCATCAATATCAACACAAGTCGCTTGGTGGAACGGGAAGTACAAGCCAGAAGCACGATAGTTCCCTAACTTCCGGACACGGAAGCTTCCAGTGCTCTTAGGAACAGGAAAAGTCGAGCAAAAGCGCTCAAACTCCTTTTCGATGCTTCTGATTTTCTGAAGATCCACGTCTGCGTCATACTCAACAGCGCTGTACTTCTCCAAAAATACACTCGTCTTCATCGCTTCCTGAGTCTTCAGAGGGATGTTCTTCTTCAACTGCCACACTCGAGCGTGTGTAGCAAAGGACTCTTCCCTGGCATCTGACTCATACTGCAGCATCTTGAGTTCTCGAAGAAATGGCACTAGAGCAGTCCGGTAAAGAAACTGCCTGAGAAGAAAACTCTCATGACGGTCAATTGCGTCCCAACCGTCCGAATTGCCATACAACGCACTGCAGACCTCTTTAGGAACCAGTTCATAGACGCTGCATTCTGCAACGGTAGAACCATTTTTTCTGGAGATCCCGCTAACGAGGTCATCCATTTCCTTGAGAAGCCGGATTCCGCTCTCATCATCCGCTACAAGTACAGAACAGAAATTATTCTGCAGTCTTGCATCGACGATCGAGCGAATCAGATGGCGTCGGATATGATCCGGATTATGGATTGCAAATTCCCAAACAGCGTTTCGCAGAAAGACATCAGCTGCGAGAGTCGGAAAATCCAGCACCATGTAGAACACATTCTTAGGGCCTCTCGATAACCGCCACTTCCGCTTATGTTTGGTCGGCGGAATCGTACCCTGCAGCAAGCTATAACCGCTCTCGGGCAAATCACCGCCAGAAATCAGCAAATGAGACACTTCGTTATAACTGACCGGCTTCTTTGCAAAATCGCGCAAAATCACGATTACATCGTCCTCAATTTCAAGGTTATCGATCGTGATTTTATTGCGGCCAAACGAGATGCTTTCAATGAAGGACTCGTCGATCTGGAGCTTTGCGATATTCCGCTTAATGGCTCCGATAGTTTTCTTCCAAACATCCTTAAAGGACTCGTTGCGCTCGACATTGACCTTCAGATTGAGCAGCATGTCATTGGCATCCTTAAAACCCTTCTTCAACAATCTTCCTTTGAGAAAGTTCTCCCTGCGTAGGGATTCAATTCTGCCTTCTTCGTGAATAATCATTACCTTCGCCTCCTGAGAAAATAGTTTCTTTGCGCATCAAAGTTTTTTTGAACGCAAAAAGCCCTCAGAAGTGAAGAGGTCCTTATTCAAATCGAGATGGCACATGTGGACACACGTATCCCGATCTGAATGAACTCTACACCCTGAGGGCTGTATCTTGTAAAAATGTCGTAAAGTCAAAGACAATCTGACTTTAGACGTAACTGGATGAATTAGCCTTATTATACCATAGCCTTAAACATACGTGAATAGAAAAGCCAATCACCCAACTATTAGGTTAACAAAGAATGGTCCTTGTCATAATAAGCATACTTATCATGACAGATGACACGTTGCGCTGACGAAACGACATCATTCGTAACTAAATCAACAAAGTTTGACGTTCGGTAAGGATTGTAATACGCAATCTTCATATCTGGATCTGGAAGCGTTGTACCTGAAAAGCACCCCACAACCCATGCATGCACATTGCGCCTTTTATCCTTTAATACCCGCTGTCGAGCCTTCTCGCTCACATGAAACTTCTCAATACCAGATAGTACGACCGATTTCGCATAGGCAACAACAATGCCAGTCTTAAGATCACAAATGCTAAAGTATTCAGGCTTATTCAAGTTGCGATAAACCTTCACTCTTTGCCCTTCAACAAGGGATTTCCCCTCTCTCACCATTAACATTACAAATCAGCTCCTTTTATAAAGAAAGACAGCGCTGTGGGCGCTGTCTTATCTTCTTGGCATATAACCATCGTACCGAGATGTGCGTCGATCTCCGCTGGAACGCCCTGCGGTTGTGCGACCAGGTGCAGGCGAATTCGAATATCTTGATTCGCGCTGCTGCGGCCGCTCGACCGGAGGTTCATGCTGCGGTTGTGTTCTCGTATACTGTTGTCCCCTTTGGCGGTTACGGTTATCGTATTGGCGCTGAGGTTGCTGCTGATGATTCGACGAAGCCTGACCAGGCTGATCAAGCATGCGGATAAAATCAGCTTCAACTTCTATTCGCCATTCGCCCTCGTAATTCTTGAGCCGAAGACCGCCCTCCACATAAATAAAACGTCCTCTTTTGAGATATTGCAACACCTGGTTAGCAACATCTCCAGAACACATAACAGGAATAAAATCTGCTTTTACACCATCGTCGCTCATAAAAGGTCTATCACAAGCGATTTTGAAGTAAGCCCACTGTGACCCCGAGTCCATATTTCCACCATAAGGGTCATCAACAGCATTGCCGATACCTGTCCATCGATTCAAAAATGCGGTCACACTAACAACTCCTTCACAAATAAAATTAAGAAGCTTTAGCAATGTGCTTGGCAAATAAAAATTTACCAAGCCTTTCATTGCGGTAGAACTCGGTTTCAATCTCAAAGAGATCCATTTCTTTGATAGGTTGGTCGAAGAACTCGCTGTATTCTGGACCTACAACGATTTCAACAGGCCTACCTCTCCGCGTAGCGTGCATTAAGAAATGGAACCTCCCAGATGCCTCATCATCGACAACCACCTCAAGATCAACAAAACGATATAGATTGTTCGTATCGCTGCTCGGAGGGGGCGTCTCTGGCGGTAGAGGCAACGGAGGTTCATTCTCTTTGGTAGCTTTAACTGGAGCTTGATCTTGCACCGAATCAATGCTCGTGGGCGCTTGTTCGTGTGAGGAAGGGATCAACTGGGAAGTGAACTCCATTTGGCGCTCGCTGGACAGCTGGCCATGTTCACTCTCATTTGCTTGTCCCTTGCTTCGCTCAACATTTCGGTGCGGGTCAAGTCCATGCAAAGCAACACAAACAAGAAAGCAATTCTCGATCGCAATTTGCACCTCTAACGAGGTCACTCCTTCCAAAATCACTTCCCCGTTCTCGTCAAGGACGGGAAGCATCTGGCTCCTTCTGGTTTCATTGACCGTAACCGCTACTTCTACGAAATAACCGGCTTCCGTCTTTAGAAAGGGAAGCGTCAGGCGTCCGCGATGATCGGGAAATCGTGTAATCTCCCAAGTGGCACCAGGACAACTCTGAACAAGAAATTTCAAAGCATTACGGTATTCTTCTCCTTCCAGTCGCGACAAATAAGCATCCAACTGTTCCACAATACATCTCCTCCTTAGTGAAAATAAAAAAGGAAGCCAAAGAGTATTGGATGGAGACCATCGCAATAAGTTCTTTGACTTCCTCATAAACGGAACAAAATTGAATGTCCCGTGCTTTCGTAAATAGACCACTCAATAAGAGGGTTAAAACCTTGAAAAAAGGCCAAAAGGCAAATGTGTATATAATTATGGTACTTGATTATCGATTCTTTATCAAGTGTTCAGGGATACAGTTTCTATGATATGGAATATTGCTTTTCGTATGGGTTTTCAGAAATTCCGCATCAGCTTCAGTTAATGGCAGCGTGCATTTCGTACATTTCTGATTCAAGTTTGCCACAGGTATACGATTGTTCCCATACTTATTTAGATTATGCCAGCCAAAACCGAACATATCAAAGGCATTACGCTCCGCTTCTTCGCGGGCTAAATCAACGCAAGTTGTGAGATTAGTCGAACCCTCAACTAGCTTGAACCCGACTCCATCATGATGGGTATCACCAATAAAAACCCGTACAACGAACTTCACATAACGGTCCGTAACATCAAACATAAGGACTTCGCTCGAGAAGAGAGAGCCAGCATGTTTACGCGCCCACCATTCATATACATCATTCTTGAAATACAGGCTATTGGGATTTTGCTGTTGCCTGGAAACGGTGCTGTCTGGTAGCGGCTGCTGCAGCTTCTCAAGAATTGTATCAACGTTCGACTTATTATCGTCACTCATAAGTGGATCACCTACCTACTTCGTTAAATTCAGGTGCCCGAACTTAGCAACGTATTTTTCCATATCACGATAAAATTTAGACGCAATCCCAATCTTATGAGAGAGATCCGCAAGCATACGCAAGAAGTATTGCTCCCCTTGTTCTGTGATGCGTACAAAATGGATGTTGCGCTTAATCGGGTCATCCCAATACGTCTCTACATAGCCGCTTTCACGCAAAAAACTAATCCTGCGACTCATGTAGGAGAGATTAACGCCCACGCCGTCAAAATCTTTGACCATGCGCTCGTCGAGCTCTAATAAGTAACTAACGCCGCCCCGAATCTCCGCCAGCACATAGAAATCAATGACCTCTTGCACCTGCAGGATGCGGCTCAACTTAAAATCTTTTCCGGATGCTTCTTTAATTTTGGACATCTGTAACCCCCCTCATTTACACATCATCGAAGAGCTGACTCTTCCAGCACGACTGATACATCTCTTCAAAGAATGCCGGCTCCAACCTTTCAACTTTGGAAATCAATAATGACCACATTGCTTGGTCAAGGGGATTCAATTCATCCCAGGGGACGCACAATTCCGGTTGTTTCAACTTCTCATTTGTTTGAACATGGTGGAACCAGATCTGATAGCGATGTTGATTAAATTCGACGCTGCAGCCTAATCGATAGTTCCAGTCCTCACTCAAGGGAATAACGAAGAACATTTCCTGAGCATCACTGTCGGCCGACTTTTCAATGACATCAACTTTTCCGCCACCAATAAACGTACAAGATTGTTGCAGCTCCTCGGCCTGCAGATCCTTAGAAATGAGCAAGGCGTCAATCGCTTGTACGGCAACCACCTCGTCATATTCACGCTGTACGACTTCAAACAGGCGCTCGTGATCCTTTCGCTTTACACAGTCTAGCAAATCAATAAACACTGCCTTATTCATCCTATTACCTCCTCGATGATGCTGGAATCTATCAACGGAACGCAGCCCTACCTTTTCATTAGCGAGAAATCAATATGAACAAGAAACTCTAGTAGCCGGCAACACCGCACCATGAAAAATTCCAATTATATAAACATATTATATCTTATGAACGTATATCTTTCCACAACCTTTTATAGAAGTGCTGTGCGCCTCCCCCTCATCTGTGCGTTTGTCCGCTCTTTCGCCCGTTCGTTTTCCTCCCTTGTTCCTTTTCTGCAGTCCGCTCATGCTCTCCACCTTAAATACTCCCAGCAGTCCCATTGGAACCCGCGTATCTTGCTCATATAGACTACCCCGTTACTACTCATGTATTTATATCCTTTTAACCCCTTACTACCCCCCCGAGGCCAAAAAATCGCCCACGCGACCACACGCCCTAACCTACTCTCGTACCTTGATACGGATGCGGTAACAGAACTTTTCGCTGTATCTAGGTACAGGATAAATAAAAGGGAGAACTGGGGAGTCGCAAAATATAGTAATAAGGATGATCGAAGTGCGAACAACGAAAGAAGCAATCATTGCGAGAGTAGCAGGAAATGAACCGAAAGTAGGGCAGCTGCGTGCGAGCGCCGAAGCGGTTGTGATAAGATATACGTTGATAAGAGAATATGTGTAATGATATTCGATTTTCTTCGTTGCACCGCCACGATCCGCGCCGTCAGCGCCATGTTCATTACTCGGCCGAGCAGCGTTCACTCTTCATTATGCTCGTCTCCTTCGCTTTTTGTACGAAGAAAAAAAAGTATTAGACTCGAGGTGCTGAATTGACGCGGTTTTTGAATTGAAACATCGTCAGCTATTGAAAAATAAGTTATAGACTGCCCAGTGATTATGAAAGTATTAAGTAGCAAAATCAGAAAATAAAGTATTAGATTACTCGAGCCGGCCGTCGTCAATGTCGCGCCGATCGCAAATCCCGGCTTCATCCGCAAGCGCCTGGTGCGCGGGCTACAGCTGCTCGGCAACGCCAGCCATCGCCGTTAGACATATCGAGAAGCCGGATTTCATCTGGAGGTATTAGGAGCGCGAGCTACAGTTAATTGCGACCGGAAGCTGTCATCAATGCTCTTGCTTCGTAATGTCGTGTCCCTTCGGAATCAGGAAGAACACGGCTGTCGCCGCCAACATCATGATGATCGCGCCGACAAGGCCGGTGCCCACAAGCGAGTCGGTGAAGGCGCTTCGGGCATGCTCGACCAGATCGTTCGCGCCGAGCTCCTGGGCAATGGCGAGCGCTCCGCCGAGAGAGTCCTCGACAGTGGCGACCAGCGAACTCGGCAAACCTTGATCGACCAGGGTCTCGGCTTTGAGATGATCGCGGTAAATCCATGAGGCGATGCTCCCGAGCATTGCAATACCGAAAACATTCCCAAGATCATAGGCGGATTCCTCGATCGCCGCCGCGTTGCCGGCTTTTTCCGGCGGCGTCCCCGACATGATGATCGCCGAAGCGATTGCGAGCGAGCCGGCGCCGGCACCGGCCAGCATGAGGGTGACCAACACCGCGCCGTAAGTCAGCTCGGGAAAGACGTACATCACAAGAAATCCAGCGCCGGCGAAGAACAATCCGCCGGCCAGCGTAGCCCGCGCGCCGATCCGTGCGGCGAGAGCGGGTGCCAGCAGCGATGCGATCATGGCTCCCGCCGCAAGCGGAAGCAGATGAATGCCGGCCTGCAGCGGGCTGTGCCCTTCGACGAGCTGCAGCCATTGCGCGACGAGCAGTAGCAGCGCGGCCATGGCAAACATCGAGAGGAAGGCGGCCAATACACCTCCGGTGAACGGAGCGCGCGAGAACAGCCGGACGTCGAGTAAAGGGTTGCTTCGCCGCAGGCAGCGAACGACAAACCAGGCCAGCAAAGCGGCGGCTCCGATCAGCGAGATCCAGACCAAGGGATCGGTCCAGCCTTCCTTGGCGAATCTTTTAATCCCCCATACGAGCCCGATCATGCCGGCCACCGACATCACCGACCCGGGCATATCCCATAACGGCGGATTCGCAGAGCGGGACTCGGGAAGCAGCAGTAGTCCGGCGATGATGGCGAGGACCATCAAAGGGACATTGATCAAGAACGCGGCCTGCCAGGAGAAATGATCCAGCAACAGTCCTCCGACGATTGGCCCGAAGGCTATGCCGAGTGAAGATACGGCAGCCCATACGCCAAGCGCTTTGGCACGTTCGGCGGGATCGGTGAAAATAATCCGGATCAACGACAGCGTCGTCGGCATGATCATCGCGCCGCCGACCCCGAGCAGCGCCCGGACGGCGATGACCGACATGGAGTCGCCGGCCAACAGGATCAGAAGGGAAGCGCCGCCGAAGACTCCTAAGCCGAGCAACAGCATCAGCCGGCGTCCCCACCGATCGGCGAGCGCGCTCATTGGGACGAGCAAGCCGGCCAGTATGAGCGAATATATGTCGATGATCCACAGCTGTTGATTGGCGGTCGGCTTCAAGTCGGCCGCTAGATCGGGCAAGGCCACATTAAGAATCGACAAGTCCATCATGATGACTAGCAAGCTTGCCGACAGCACCATGGTCGCGGCCCAGCGGCGGACCTTGGACAGCTCCAGTGGACGTTCCTTGTTTTGCGTGCTCATGACCGGCCTCCATGATCTTGGCCGCGGCCGATCATCGCCGCCAGCGTGCTCCGCAGCATAGCGGCTTCGAGCGGCTGCTCGTGAAGCATCGCATGAACGAAAGCGCCGTCACTGAATACGGCAATTGCGAGCGCTGTATTGCGGTCGGTGTAGCCGGACAGAAGCCCGACCAGCCCGTCGAACCAACGCAGGGCAAGCGGATGCAGCTCCGCGCGGTGGGCGCCCGCCGTATAGAGGGCGGCATCGGCTTGAACTTGTGCACGGTTGTGCAGGTAGTCATGAAAGATGTCGACAAGAATCATCAAATCGCCGTCCGACTCCGCGAGCGCCAGCTTGACGTTGGACAGCTCCTGGTCGATCTCGTCGGCCAGGCGGCCGAGCGCTTCTTCAATCAGTTGTTCCAGAGAAGCGAAATAATAAGTGGTGGAACCTAGCGGTACTTCGGCCCTCGCGGCGACTTTGCGGTGAGTGATAGCCGAGGGACCGTGCTTGACGAGCAGCTCGACCGCCGCCTTGACGATCGTATCGCGGCGGCCTTGCGGGTCCCGTTTGGTTTTGTCTTGATCGGATGAAGGAGTAGTCATAGATTCATTTCCTTTCGTGTACAAATGTACATGTACTAATGTACACATATTTTACGATGTTATACTTCATTTTGCAAGTAGTTTTTCATTTTCAAAAAGTTCGAGCGCCGGCTCGACGCCTAACCTCACCGATAGCTTCTCCCGCAATCCGGGCACTTCACCCCACCAACATTTTTGCCGCCGCGGCTCCTTTCGCCGATCTTGGGCGGCCGGCAATAAGCGCCGCCGCGCAGTATGACCACTTGGACACCGGGCATGTTGATCGCGCTGAGCAACCGCATCCATAAATATGAGAGCTCAGTACAGGTTGTAGTGTTCTGAAACTGCGCCGCCAGGCCGTGTTAGGAGTGGGGAAGGGACCGGAAAGCTGTAATTATTTTGTCCATTAGGGGTACTACCAACAAAAAGCGGAAAACATACGCTAAGCAAAATTCGACATAAAGAAAGCCGATTTTTCCTACGCTAAGGATTTTGAAAGATAAAAAAGCCTAATCCCTGCTAAATTGAAGGGGAAATTAGGCTTTTGGTCTTCCACAATCGCGCCCGTTAGCTTAATAACAGGTTACATTCCATAAGATTATTTTTCACTCAATTTTTCGTAAACATTGCGAATAAAGCGTGTCATTTTTTGATCGTATTCAGGATACTTGTAACCTAATGAGGAAGCGACCTTTTTAGAATATGTTCTGAACATTTGACAACACAACTCAAAGGATTCCCAAGATTCTCTATAACCTGATAGTGAGAAGGTTTTAGTTAGTTTGTCAAATTCCTTTTCGGGTAGATACTGATCAATAAATTTGTAGTTTTTGCCAACACTAAAATTAAACCCTTTACGTAGACCAACTTCCCAAGATATCATTCTTAAAAGTTCAGGACGGAGAATTTGATTAAAATGATCCAATGCGAAAAGAAGTTCTTTTCTAAACAATCCTTTTGCTACATAAGCTGATACATTCCAAAATTCATTACAGCAATCATCAAACTCTTGTTCATTGGGCTTTTTTGTCCAGTATTTAATATCACTTGGAATAATCGCTTTACTGATTCGATCGTCTTTGTCAACCAATATTTCTACTAAGCCATCTGAGTTGGAAAAGTATTTGTTTACCTCATCTAAAGGAATTAAACTCAGATCAATCTTTATACCATCGTTAAAATACATAATGTAGGTGAACCAGTGCTCAAACTCTGCCGGAAATAATTCCATATCCTCTGGTTTTTGCATGAAAACCATATTGCCGAAAATATTTAGCCAATCATCATCTTTCTTATAGGGTGCGATATCTGTGACAAAAAAGGAAATATCATAATCTTGAAAATCATCTTTTGGAATGTTTTGGTTTGTTCTAGAACCTTCAAGGACTGATAATCTGATGCCGTCATCATTCATAACAATATTTTTAAAAAGGTTTATCATCTCTTTTTCTTTGCGCATTTAAATCTCCCTATTCTCACAATAAGTTATTCCACAATATAGCCCAATTCTGTAATTCATGGCGCAGATCCTTGCTCCAGAACAGCGCCCTTTAATGGAACAAAAAGATTTGAATTCCTGTTATAAAAAAAGGATCAATTTTGAACTCTCTCCCAAAGTTGATCCCTTAACGATTTAGAAATCCCTTTGAGAATGTTTATATACATTCAAGGTAACCAGCCAACTAATGACAATGATTCCTGAAAAAAGTAATAACAAATTACTATACAGATAAGTTGACTGATCAACTTCCATAGGTAACAACCTTTGATCAAGTAAGGGTATGGATAATAAACCACCTACAATTGCAATACCTGTTCCCTCTGATAAAAAGCTGGTAAAGTTAAGCAAACTCATTCCAGCACCAGCTTCCTGCTGTTTCAAGCTACTTGAAACAATTGTTGATATAACTGTTTTGGTGAACGAAAGCCCACCTAAAACAAATACGATTATAATTGTCATGAACCATGATGTTGTTTCTAAAAGAAAGGAAGCAGTTAAAAAGCTAACAGAAAGAAATGTAACTCCGATGTTTAACACGTATAAAGGACCTCTTCTATCAACAAGTATCCCACCAATGTAGCCGAAAATAATGACACTCATTGTTCCAGGGAAAATAATTACACTTCCGATTTCGGCAGTACTTAGCTGGTGAACATCTTTCATCATATAAGGAACCATAGAGACAAACCCTGCTACTGTTCCAAATATAATTCCCCCACAAAGAACTCCAATCATAAAAGGTATATTTTTCCCTAATCCGGGATCAACAAAAGGATCTGTTACTTTCCTGATATGTTTTACAAATATCAGGAATGACAGCACGCTAACGATAAGAAAAGAAATGCTATATGATGTTGTAAACAACATAAAAAATACAATGCCTACAGACATTAGTATAATTCCTTTGATATCAAAATGACCTTTTATCCTTACTTCTTTCTTTAATAATTTCATAAGAAACGGAACAGTGATAATTGTTATCATAGGAATGAGTAGAAGATAGGACCAATGAATATAATGGGCTATCATTCCACCAATCGCTGGACCGACTCCTTCTCCCATGGCTACTATCGATCCAATAAGACCAAATGCTTTACCCCTATTTTCCTTTGGAATATAGCGCGCAACTACAACCATTACGAGTGCTGGAAATGCAGCTGCACCAGCCCCTTGAATAAAACGAGCCATAATAAGTAAGGAAAAGAAAGAATGGCCAACAAACCCAATTACCGACCCGAAACAATTTATTATAATTCCAAATAGGAGTAACCTTTTGATGCCTAATTGATCAGATAGCTTTCCATATACAGCTGTTCCAATGGAAAAGGTTAACATAAAGGCTGTGTTCACCCAGTTTGTACTCGCAGGTGGTTTATTAAAATCATTTGCAATATCAGGTAATGAGACGTTCAAAACCATTTCATTTAATACGCTAAAAAAAGATAAAATGCAAAGCCAAATTAAAATTTGGTTGTGTCGTAAATTCGATTGTGAATAGGATGTATTCACATTTCACCCTCCAATAATGAGGGCAGACGTAGTTTATAGGGTTAATGATACGCTTCCCTCTTTTAATTGAACCCTGTTACATTCATTACACTTCATAATTAATTCCTCCTAAACTTGATTAAAACATTTTACCACATATAAACTAAGTTTTAAATTCAGTATTTCATCACTTATACAACAATATGGCCCGATTGCTGAATAAAGTTGAAAGAACGATCATTGGCTATTTATTATTTCAATCCATGGATCAGATTCCGCAATTCAGCATTTACACTTTATCATATAATAACCTTTGACAATCGTGGGTGCTACTGTTTGTTCCAAAACTCTCCCTTTTCTGTACATACAACTTTTTCCCTTTTAGGAAGTGTCTTTTAACGCTTTAAATATAACATATCTCTGTACATTAATCTATGTCTACTAACCTATTATTATTTAACTTATGTTACAATGAAGCAAAAGGAATAATAGAGAAAGAGTGATTTTTGTGTTTATTGGATACGCACGTGTATCAACGGGATTACAAAACTTGGATTTACAAACAGATGCGTTAGCCCAACATGGTTGTACGAAAATTTTCCACGATAAAATGAGCGGGGCGAAGAAAAAACGTCCCGGTTTAGAAGAGGCGCTCCAGTATGTACGCGAGGGGGATACAATTGTCGTTTGGCGATTAGATCGTCTCGGTCGAAACATGCAGGACTTAATACAAATCGTAAATACTTTGAATGAACGAGGAATAGGATTCCACAGTCTACAGGAAAACTTGACTATGGACAAAAGCAACGCAACGGGGCAATTGATGTTTCACTTATTTGCGGCTTTTGCAGAATTTGAGCGTAATCTAATTGAGGAACGCTCGGCTGCTGGACGAGCAGCTGCAAGAGCGCGTGGACGACTAGGTGGTCGCCCAGAGAAATATGGATCAAAAGATATTGAAATGATGAGAGCTCTAATTGAAAATGGCACTCCGATTAAAGATGTTGCTGAAAAATGGGGTGTATCCCGCACAACAATTTATCGCTATTTGGAAAAAAAATAAATACTTTTTACGAAGGTGGGGTAATATGGCATCTAGAGGAAAAGAATTACTCACAGCAGATCAAAGGGAAGAATTTGTACGAATACCATTGGATATGACCGAACGTGAATTAGAAATCTATTATACTTTTTCGCAATATGATCTCGAAATTATTAATCGACACAGAAGGGATCATAACCGTTTAGGATTTGCCGTCCAATTATGCGTTTTACGATACCCTGGATGGTCACTCTCATATGTTGAACCTATACCGGATTTGGTAATTCAATATATAGCGAAGCAAATAAATGCTGACCCCGATTCTTTTTCTTTATATGCTAAACGTGATCCAACCAAACATGAACATTTGGAAGAAATTCGACAAGTATTTGGTTATCAGAATTTCTCTCCAAGTAAGTATCGTAAGACTGCACAGTTTTTAATGCAACATGCCTTGCAAAATGGAAATTCAATGTACCTACTTCATACAGTTCAAGAACAATTACGGAATCAAAAAATAATACTTCCTGGAATAACCACCATAGAAAGACTTGTTTGGGAAACCCGTCGGAGAGCAGAGGAAAAAATATTCAAATCCTTAATGAAACCCCTTTCAAATTGGCAAAAACAAAAACTGGAGACACTTATCGACCCCTTTGTTGAAAACAGGAAAACTCCATTAGCATGGTTAAGGGAACTTCCTGGCCAATCGTCACCCGATGCCTTTTTAAAAGTAATTAAGCGTTTGGAATATATCAGGGACTTGAAACTTCCAATGATTACACAAGAAGTGCATCCCAATCGATTGCTTCAATTATCACGTATTGGAGCACGTTATGAACCTCATTCATTTCGCAGATTTAAAGAAAATAAGAAATACGCCATTCTGGTAGCATACCTTGTGACACTCAGCCAAGACTTAATTGACCAAGCAATTGAAATTCATGATAGGCAAATGATGATTTTACAATCAAAAGGTCGAAAAACACAAGAAGAAATGCAAAGGGAAAATGGAAAAGCAGTTAATGAAAAAGTTATTCATTTTGCAGACATTGGAGCCGCGCTTATTCAAGCGCGTGATGAAGGACTCGATCCATTTAGCACCATTGAAAAAGTAATGCCATGGGATAAAATCATTACCTCCGTTGAAGAAGCGAAAAAATTAGCTCGACCAATGGACTATGATTATCTTGATTTGCTTGGAAATCGATTCACTTATCTGAGAAAGTATACTCCTGCCCTTCTTAAGTCTTTAGAGTTTCGTTCCACAATAGCATCAGAGCCATTAATACGTGCTTTAGAAACATTGAAAGAAATGAATGAATCTGGAAAAAGAAAAGTACCAGATGAGGCTCCGATAGATTTTGTTCCAAAACGTTGGCAGAAACATGTTTATGATGAAGAAGGAACAATAAATCGACATTATTATGAAATGGCTGCCCTAACAGAATTGAAAAATCATATTCGCTCTGGAGACGTATATGTTGTTGGTAGCAGACTACATAAGGACTTTGAAGAGTACCTTGTTGCTAAAGAGGACTGGAAAGCAACAAATCTTGAAGAAACTAAGTTAGCAGTTCGCTCCTCAGCTGAGGTATATCTTGAAGAACAAAGGAAGGCACTAATTCAACGACTCACATGGATTTCAAATAATCTTGATGATCTTGAAGGAGTAAACATCGAAAAATCTAAACTTAGACTAGATCGTTTAGAAAAAGATACTCCAGAAGAAGCACGAAACTTCAGTCTATCCTTGTATAATATGCTGCCAAAGGTAAAGCTCACTGATCTTTTAATGGAGGTAGCCCACTGGACAGGATTTGATAAAATGTTGGTACACGCTTCCACTAATAGACCTCCAAAGGGAGAGGAAAATCCTATTCTGATGGCTGCACTTATGGCAATGGGAACTAACATCGGTTTGACTAAAATGGCAGATGCTACACCTGGAATTACTTATCACCAAATGGCTAATGCTGCTCAATGGCGTTTGTACGATGATGCTATTAGTCGGGCGCAATCCACATTGGTAAATTTTCAGAAAAAATTAACCCTTGCTTCATATTGGGGTGATGGTACCACTTCTTCATCTGACGGAATGCGAGTACAGGTTGGTGTATCATCTTTGCACGCTGAAGCAAATCCTCATTATGGTACAGGTAAAGGTGCAACCATTTATCGGTTTACAAGTGATCAATTCTCTTCTTTTTATACGAAAGTCATTAATACAAACGCAAGAGATGCTGTACATGTCATCGATGGATTACTTCATCATGAAACGGAGTTAAATATTGAGGAGCATTATACTGATACAGCAGGTTATACCGATCAGGTTTTCGGTTTAAGTCATTTGTTGGGGTTTCGATTTGCACCAAGACTTCGTGATTTAGCTGACGCTAAACTTTACACAATTCAAAAACCAAATGATTTTCCTAAATTGGAAAACTTACTTCGTGGACGGATTAACACAAAGGTTATTCAGGAAAACTTTGATGACGTGCTCCGATTAGCCCATTCTATTAGAGAGGGAAAAGTATCCGGTTCGCTTATTATGGGGAAGTTAGGTTCGTATGCAAGACAAAACAAATTAGCCACCGCTTTACGGGAAATGGGAAGAATCGAAAAAACTATTTTTATCCTAGATTATATATCTAGTGAGACATTACGTAGACGTATCCAGCGAGGACTAAATAAAGGGGAAGCCATGAATGGTTTGGCAAGAGCATTATTTTTCGGAAAACGAGGCGAGTTACGGGAAAGAGGTTTACAGGATCAGTTGCAGCGCGCAAGTGCATTAAACATTATAATTAACGCAATTAGCGTATGGAATACCGTATATCTAACTGAAGCAACGAAATTGTTAAAGGAAAAAGGAAATTTACGGGAGGACCTATTAAAACACATTTCACCTCTGGGATGGGAACATATCAATTTTCTTGGTGAATATACCTTTGATATGACGAAAATAACAAGCTTAGATTCACTGCGCCCTCTTAATCAATAAAATGAAATCCGAAAATTCCTTAGCGTAGGAAAAATCGGCATTCTTTATGTCGAATTTTGCTTAGCGTATGTTTTCCGCTTTTTGTTGGTAGTACCCCTATATAATGAAATTTGATAATTTTTCATCCAACTCTTTAAGAGTAAGCAGGGAAGGGCTGTTCTGATTGCCAATATATCCAGGCAAATCTTGTAGAAACAATTGATTAATGGTTGAGAAGAATCTTTCTATTTTCCCCCGTCCTCTTGGAACACCGACTGCGGAGAAAACCAAGTTGATTTTTAAATCAATGGCGACTTGTTCTAAATGATTGGAAGTAAAGTCGCTCCCGTGATCTGTATAAAACTTTTCAGGTATACCACATATTTGCCAATCAAAGTTCCTTTTTCTCCATATTGCTTGGTGTAGAACAAGTGCTGTATGAATGGCAGTCGGGTCTTGGAAAGTTAAAAAATACCCAGCAATTGCCCGACTATAGTCATCTAAAATAATTGTTAACCAAGGTCTTTCTGGATTTCCTTTTTCGTTCAAAACAATGATATCTAATGGAGTATGATCAGCTTGCCATATCTCGTTGGGATAGTTGGCTTCTCGTCGGTGAATTAAATCATGAGTGTTTTGATACTCTTTTTTTCCTTCATAGGCGAGTTTTTTAAGTCCAGGGGATAAAAATCTGGAAATCGCATACACCTGATAATAACTGGGCTGCTTCCAGTTATTCTTTTTGCATGTCTCACAAATTTTTCTATGAATTGAAGTTACTGAATTTCTTTTATGATTCAGTATTAAATTCTTAATCTCTTCTTGTACCTCTTTTTCCACTTTAAAAATGCCGGAGTCTCTGCGACGCTTTCGGATCAAACCCACTAATCCAAACTGTTCATACTGACTCACCCAATATTGAAGCGTCCGTTTTGAAACATCAGAGTCTTCAGCAACTGCTCTCAAACTTTTCTCGCGGTTAAGATATGGGGCAATTAATCTATATTTATCCATGGCCTTTTGTCTTTGTTCTTCTGAATAAGCAGTCAAATGCGGGACTTTATCACTCATAATCCCCACTCCTCATTGAAATTATCGAACGATTAGGCATCTGCAAGATCGTTTTCCACTTGCTTAACCAGTTTATAGAACGTTGTTTTTTTAACATTCGCTTGCTGCATCGCTTGTGTCGCTGTAATCTCACCTTTTTTCCATTCATGATAGGCAGCCATGAATGTATCTGTAATCTGTGCTTTCGGACGGCCAAAAACCTTTCCTTGATTCTTTGCTGCATCAATCCCTTCACGTTGCCGTTTGCGTATGCGTTCCCGTTCATCTTGTGCAATCCAAGAAAGTATCTGTAAAACAAGGTCGGCGATAAAAGTGCCCATACTGTCTTTATATTGGGTGGTATCCAATAATGGCATGTCCATCACAACAATATCAGCTTGAAGTTCTTTCGTAATGGCATTCCATTCTTCAACAATTTCTTCTTTATTTCGTCCAAAGCGATCTAGTGAATGGATATACAACACATCGCCCGGTCGAAGAATCCGTTTGAGCAGTTGGTATTGTGCACGTTGAAAATCCTTGCCACTGCCTTTATCCATGAAAATATCGCGTTCATGTATGCCTTTTTCTTTCATTGCCACAACTTGGCGATGCTCATTTTGATCTTTACTGCTGACACGGATGTATCCATATTTTCGATTTTCCATAGAAATGTATCTTCTGCCTTTCCCTTCAAATGTCTTTCTTCATTTTATCAAGAAACGTTCGTAAAAGTATATGTAAATTAGAGAACGTTCACAATTTATTTTCATATGTTTATGAACGGTACTTTCTCTTTATATAGGGTCACTTAAATAGTGTTCGTAAAAGTGTACTTTTACGAACGCTAATAAAGTGAGAAATCAAATGATATTAAAAGGTTTTCAAAAAGTTGAAGAAGAACTTAGCAAGAGGGTTTCAGATTATATAATTGAGGAGGGTTTTATGAAGCTGAACGCATTCCCGAATACTTTCAAGTTGTTCTCTAGAGAGACTACATAAATTAACTGCCAAAGACTACATTTTTAGAATGCCATAAACATCTTCAAGTATATATTTCATTAACTTACATTTGTATTTAGGGAGAATAAAAAATCCTCCCAATTATTATTGGAAGGATTATCTATTCATTTATACTAAATAAGAGTTTTTTGTCATTCGACAAACAAAACATCTAGTTAAACTGATTTAAAAAAAATGGATGACTAATCCTATATCTTAGTACTTTGAAACTTATTCATTTCAAATTAGAAGAATACAGATTAGTTAATTATCTTCCACCCAGTAGTCCATTCATATTTGAAGAAAATACTAGCATAATTGAGTTATCAAAATAATATTAATTGCATTAATATTATTTAAAAATTCACCTTATTATATCAGCTATATACCTTGTTCAATACTATTGGCTATTTTGATAATTACCATATAATTGACCACAAGCAGCGTCAATATCAATCCCAAATTGACTTCTAATTGTGACATGGATACCAGCAGACTTCAAAACTTTGTAAAAGGCTTCTACCTGCCCTTCGTTTGCTTCTCCATACATCTCAGGTGCACTTATTGTAGGATTGTATCGTATCAAATTTACATGATATAACTTCCCTGATTTATAGCGACTTTTAAGAAGGCTAACAACTTCGTTTGCATGCTCAAGAGAATCATTTACACCAGGCAACATGATATAAGCTATATATACTTTCCTTGAAGTTAATCTTATATGTTCATCGAGTATATTCATTACCTCATCTATTGGGTATCTATCATTTATTGGCATCAATTTGCTGCGTTCCTCACTATAAGGTGAGTGTAATGAAAATGTAAGATTTACTTGAGGATATTCCTGGGTTATTTTTTTGATACTAGGTATAATACCAATCGTTGATATAGAAAGTCTACGAGGACTTAATGCAAATAAATTAGGATCCGTAAACGAATCAAGAGCATCAAATACTTGACGGTTGGCTAGAGCTTCACCCATTCCCATAAAAGAAATGCTATCAATTTGATGACCTAATAAATGGAAGTATAAAACTTGATCTGTTATCTCATCTACAGTTAGGTTTTTTTTCAATCCAATGTCGCCTGTAGCACAAAATTTACACCCAAAATTACATCCGCATTGTGATGATATACAAAATGACTCCCAACCTGCTTTATACTTCATGTTTACCGTTTCTACTCTCTCATTCTTTGATACTTCAAAAAGCACTTTCGTAACTTGCTCTGAATTTTGCTCTGCTAAGAGCTTGATATTCAAAACTGTTTCTCCAAAATTATTTATTAAATCCTCCCTAAGTAATTTTGGAAGAACCTTCATATCCTCAAATCGACTAATTCTTTGTTTAAAAATCGCATTGGTTATTTGTTTTATTCTATAATCAGGCTCATTATTACTTCTTAAAAATTCCTGTATTTTACCATACTTTGTTTTATTATTAAAATTCATTTCTTTCATCCTTTCACAATTTGCTCTAGTTAAGAATCAATTTCTTTTTGCACACAAAAAAAACACAGATAAAAATTACCGGTGCCGAAAGTCAAAACATACAAATATGCATATTTCACTACATAAAACAAGTATGTTGATGATCTTGTTTTAAACTTATCCATAGTAGAGGCAAAGCTCCGGCAACTGTTTTTATATCATTGTTTAGTTTAAAAAAGGACAGACTACTCCCTTTAATAGCTAAACGGTTTCCGATTTTTGTATTTTCACCGAATAAGATTCTAAAAACAGTTAACATAGCTATTACCTCCTTTCACTAATTAATATACTTAGCCTATACTGTAACATTTTAATATTCAAATGTAAATATTAAAGTTAGCAACATAATGTAAAACCTAAATCAACCAATTTTATAAAAACTTTTAGTGCCTTGTCTTCATCTGATATTTATGGACTGGGGAAACCAACTGGACGAGATAGAAGGTGGGGGTGTATTTCGCAACTGAAAATTGAGCCATTTCGCAATTTAATTTTGAGCCACTTATGAATGGCTATTTTCAAGCCACTTTTGCGTTTCTCTCATTCGGTAAGATGGGCCGATCATATTCACCACGTGCGATTTATGCGTCAAGCGATCCGTCAATGCGGCGGTCAAAATAGGATCATGGAATACCTCTTCCCATTTCGCAAAAGACAGGTTGCTCGTAATAATGGTTGAGGATCGACCAGCACGCAACGACAAATGTGTAAACAGTAATTCAGCCCCTTCTTTATCGAAGGAAATGTAGCCTAATTCATCAATGATAACGAGGTCATATTTCTCAAATCGCAATTCGAAAGAGCGTAAGGTCCTTTCGGACCGGCTTTCCTTCAACTGATTGATTAAGGACGAGACACTGGCGAAATAAACCTTGTAGCCCGCTAAACAAGCTTCTACCCCTAAGCCGATCGCCAGGTGGCTCTTGCCGGTTCCTGGAGAACCGGTCAGAATCACATTCTGTCCAGCTTTGATGAAATCGAGCGTCTGTAAGTTGGGCAGTTTTTGCTGCGCATCTGTCGGCAGCGCTCGAGTATCAATCTCCTCCAGCAGCTTTTTCTCCGGAAAGTTCGCACGGCGGATCCGTGTGGATTTAGACCGGATCCAGCGGTCATTCTTTTCCTTCGTTAACACGGTGTGTAACAGGTCAATCGCAGGTGTCGTTTCCTGGAATGCTACGTCTTCTTCGACCAACTCACGGATGCCAGGAAGACGTAATTCTTTGCACAGGTCGATGACGCTTTGCTTTTTATCCATGTTCAAGCACTCCTTCATCGACTTGATTGAACATCGCTGAAAAGGCCTTAATGTTTTGAAGCGCCTGTTCGACCGTCTCGTCTGGATGCAGCGGTACCGCAGGTACCAGATCTGTTTGTTCGCTCAGAAAGATTAGCTTTTCGGTCGTGATGTCGCCGAGACCTTTTGTCTCAATCTGTCGGACGGCAGCCATCACGTTATCCCACTGATTTTTCTCACGTACATAAAGGAGTAGCTCTAGAAAATCTTTCTCTTTTCCGATATAATGGTTTTCGAAGAGTTTTTTAATTTGATTTGGTGCTTGGCTCAAACATTCACTTTGAGCTAAAGCGCCTTTTTTCTTTGTGAAAGTTTTTATGTAATGATAGAGATCCATTTCCCATTGATGAACACCCCAATTTCTCCGATGTTCTGCGACGAATTCCCCTTCAATAAAGAGACGGACTGAATCCGCACTTACCTTTGCACGAATCCATGCGCCTACATGACCTTCAGGTACGGAATACCGATTTTGCTTAATCGTGACGGTGCTATATTTATCTACCCGACATTCCACGACTTCCGAAACATCGAATGGCAGAGGAAGCGCCTCTTGAGCAGCGGCAACTTTTTCCTGGTCTTTCAATTCTATATGAGCGAGTTTCTTTTCATGGTGAATCCGTTTATTGAGCGACAGAATGGTTTGGGCTAGACGTTTCTGGGCGTCTTCAAGAGAAGGGAATGCGATGTCATACGAAAATGCTTTTCTGCGAACAACCTCCACACTCCGTTCCACATGCCCCTTCTGGTTTCCTTTTCTTGGCTCGCAGAGCCGGATCCGGAATTCATAGTAATTGGAGAGGTTGATCATGCCATCCGTGATTTTCCGGTCTGTTCCGACAAACGATTTCACCACGGTTCGCATATTGTCGTAAGTGAAAACAGAGGGAACGAAACCTAAGTGGTCAATCAGTTTGGTATGTGCATCCTGTATGCAGATCATCGTCTCGGATTCATAAAGCAGCGCAAACCGGTAATTGCTGTAAGCCAAGGTGAAGACCGCCAGTGAATAGGACTTCTGTTTCCCGTCAATCACCAGTTTTACTTCTCCCCAATCAAATTCCACTTCCCAGGCCGCTGAATAGCGTTGGCGAATATAGACCTCTTTTGTTCGTCTCTCCTCGCTATTGACGAAATTCCGAACCGTTGTATAGCCGATATCGTACCCTTCTTCTTGCAGTTTTTCATACATATCAATCTTTTTCATTTGTTGCTTGCTCATGTTGTTTTTGCGTTTCCATTCATTGTCCTGAATGAACCCCTTGAGCCTTTCCACAATCTCTTCCGTCATTTTACGTTTCACTCCAGCCCTTTTCTTGTAGGAGGGAGGCGATAAAATATCTTCTGTAACCGGCAGGTTACGAACATCGGTCGCCTTACTCTTCTCAAAGGCTTCGATATATTTGGATACGGTGTTTCTAGAGACCTTCACTTCTGTGGAAATTTGTCTTTGGCTGACATCTTGAAGATGCAGCTGAATCACCTGTTGCTTCTTGTTCAACGTAATCACTCCTGTTTTCCCCCTAACGATTGTGCTAGGGTTATTTTCCTACAGAAGTGGCTCAGTTTTCAATTGCGTTGGTGGCTCAGTTTTAAGTTAACATATACACCCTTGCCAATTTTTATTTTGTCCGTTTTGTCTAGCTTACCGAAAGCCAGACTCAGCAAGAATAAAATTTTTATTGTCTTTCGGTTTTCTAGTGTAACGGACAAAACCACTCAAAATAAAAAAGATACAAGAGAGGTCTCTCGTATCTTTTATTCAGCAATCGCGCCCGATTGCTGAACAGATTAATAATAGATTTTAGCTTTTTATTTGTTGAAAAAAGCTAATCAAATTGTTGTCGGGATCAATTACTGCAAAGTCTCGTTCATCCCACCACTGATCTTTTAATGATGTATTGGGGTGCAAAATGCCCAAAGGCTTAATATGTTGATATAATTCATCAATTCCCTCTACTTCAATGCGGCAACTAGCAGTACCAGCAATAAACGACTCCGCACCTGTACAAACCGGTGAATCATTACTACGAGAGCGCCAGCCTTCATCACTTGCCTCCCATAGATGAATCCGAACCTCATTACACATTAGAACTGCGAATCCATCTTCATGGTGAACCAAAGTGAAACCTAGTTTATCGCAATAAAAACCTATACTCTTTTTAATATCCCCGACTGGCAATGCCGGGATAGACTGTAACATTCTCACGCATAAAATCCCCTTTCATTTTCTAATGTAAATCTATTACCTTATTATTAATTCAATTCGCTCATAATTAATCCTTTTTCTTATTACGCAAAATGGCCCGATTTAAGCACACCCTTTATTCCGTTAATGCGCCATGACAGCCATGATAATTACTAATACTAGGAGAAGTTAATAAATACGTAACCAACATGATTAACAATTATTAGAGGTCATCGTTCAAAATGGTATGCGTTTTGACACATCCACTATATATCCGTGTCGTTCTGTCCACTCCTGAATCCCATTCCAGAAATTCTCTAGCGATTCCAGAAGTTTCTCAGAGTCGGAAAGTTGACCAGACATTACGAACTGGCACAGATGGTCATAACCTGAAGGAAGATCTGATTGCTTAACTGCTTCAGTTAAGACCGAAGCGCTCGTCGTATAACAGATGCGATGATGCAGACCAATCAACATGGCACCTGCCATTGCTACCTGTACAGTCAAGGATGGTAGAAATGTTGTCGGTCCTTGCACACGAATATTACGCCATTTGCCTGCATATTCAAACAGCTCTTCTACGATAAGGGCACAAATCGCATCGTGGAACGTTTGGGCTTCTACCGATTTAGCAGTTTGATACACTTTCTCTAAGTATCCACCTGAATCATAAATCGGCAAAATAGAGAAAAATTGACCATGTGTAAGCGGCCAATCTGATTCCACCTGAGATGCATAATCTAGTAGAATCTCTTCGCTATCAAAATTCACTTCCACCTTCCACTCACCGGTTGTCCATTCATGGCTGAACTCTGCTTCCTCTGTTGACATGACACACATCATCTCAATATCCGAATAGGGCCCATCAGTCTGACGACCAAGAGAGCCATAAACACCAATAGCCTTAACATCATCCCCATATTTATCCAATATTCGTTCCTTAATTTCATGAACAATCTTCATTCTTTCTTCTCTAGTCATTATTATTGGTCCATTCACTATTCTCATTCCCTTTTCAGATAATTTTAGATTTGCTTTTCTAAATAAGAATATTTGGAGAGCACCGTTCTTATTCAGCTATTAATAACTCGTCTTCCTAAGCATCCTTCAATCCTTTTAATAACAATTATAGCATCTAATCTTCAACAAACTGGCCCGTTTGTTGAACTACTCTTTAATAAAATAATTTTTCCGTTCCCAATTCCACATTGCAATAATAGAAAATCCATCTTCATCGGCTTTTTCGTCATCATCTGTATGAATCAAATCGCCTTCTTCTGTGTCATCAAGGTTTAATTTTT